>JAIRNN010000113.1 GCA_031257995.1 Spirochaetaceae bacterium
GTGAGGTATGAGAAGAAAGCGCGGAACTATCAGGCTCTGGTGGAGTTCGCCTGCGCGGTTATTATTTGGCGAAATCTTATCCCGGTTCATCCCGGACTTATTCCCGGATAAGTTCTAAGCCTGTTCATAGTCCTGTTTGTTGTCAATACCTCCACTATTTCCCACGATAGAGGGGGGTCTCCCGGCACTATCCCTTGAGCCTGTTTCAAAACTTGACGTTTTGAAACAGCAACCTCTAATTTGTTGACAGTGGGAGACTTCCCCCTCGAAATTGGAGTTACTGATAAAGCATTGTGCTCTGTTGATTCTTTTGTCCCTTTGCGGTATACCCTACCGGAGGATGACGAGGTATGTTAAAAAGCAAGAGTCCGCTTAAATGGAACGCCAAAATGGTCGGGTTTGCGTTTGCGGGCGGGTTTTTGACGATATTGTTGCTGTCGTTTATGGACAATGCCGCCGATATGCTACTGTTTATACCGCCTTTCGGATCGAGTTGCGTGTTGACGTTTGCCGCATGGGAATCGCCGCTCGCCCAGCCCAGAAACGTTATCGGCGGCCACCTCATAGCGGCGGCGGCGGGGCTCGGTGTTTCGCGCCTCTTGGGAAACCAGCCGGTAAGTTTGGCGCTCGCGGTTGGGCTGGCAATCGCGCTCATGGTCTTGACCAAGACGATACATCCGCCGGCAGGGGCGACCCCGTTTGCGATAATACTGGAGAACTGCGGCGTTGAGTTTCTGCTGTTTCCGGTCTTGACCGGCTCTGTGATACTGGTTGCTATGAGCGTGCTGCTCAACAGGCTTGTTTTCAAAAGAGACTATCCAACGTTTTGGTTTTAGAGGCCGATCCACAACTTCGGCTCGCTACAAAGGCAGCCTTCAACATCCTTTTTCGAAGAGGGCGGCTCACGTTTTGGATCGCGGATCGGAGCGTGAGCGCTCGCTCGATTGAATAAACCGGTATCCCTTGAAAGAGACACCGGTTTTACCCTGTCTCTAATACAACTCGTTCACGTCTACCTTGTACACACCAAACCCGTTTTCATCAAGCGAGTCAAAAGCAAGCCCGGAAATAAGATTTTCCTTTGCTAAAGGCGATGTGGTAAACAGAATCGCGCCGGACGTTTTGGGAAGGCGCAGTTTCCAGTTGTTGTCGGCGGATGGAACGATCTCCTGCTTTTCTTCTATGTATTGGAGGATCACCTGCCTGCTTTCGTCCGGCGATTCATAAACAATCTTTTCGGGTGTTACGCCCGGGAAATTCCCGCCGCCGTAAGCGCGGTAATTATTCGTTACGATAACGAATTCCATGTCGTCCCGCAGCGGATTTCCCGCGAACCGCATATTGACGATACGACGCGCATCGGGATTTACCAGCGCGCCTTCGTTATCGTAACGCGCCGACTGGGAAACGTCAATTTCATAGGTAAGCCCGTCGATCACGTCAAAATTGTAGGTAGGAAACCCGCTGTCAACCAGTTGCTGAGCGTCCGCAACATTGCCCCGTATCTGATGAAACTGTCCGGCGCTCCGTTCAAGCCATTCGCGGACATCCTGCCCCGTAACTTTGAGCGCGACAACCGTGTTAGGATAGACATAAATATCCGCCATATTTTTTATCGCAAGCGGCCCGGCGGGAACATTGGTATAGTACGAGGGTCCTTGCCGTCCGCCGCTTTTAAACGGCGCGGCTGCGGAAAGAACGGGCAGTTTTTCGTGTTCGGTTCCGGCAAGCGCCTTTTTGATGTAATGCGTCTGAGCCTCATTGATGATCTGGGTCGAAAAGTCATCGTGAATCAAAGCGTAAAAACTGGTAAGCGGCGCGGTAAGATGCCCGCCCGCTTTCGCGCCGGACTCATCCTTCCCAACCGGAGAACGAATATACTTTAGCACCGCTTCGTGGGCATCTTTCAACAGCGCGACCAGCGAGGAAACAGCCGGCATACTGGTTTGAGTTTCGCGGTTATACACCGGAATAATCTTGCCCGTCCCTTCGACCCGCTGCCAGCGTCCGCCCACGTTTTCGACCGTGATATTGATCGCCCCCAAATGATCCGCGAAACTGCCGGGCATGATAACCGGAACGCCGTTAATAGTGCCGTTGTCAAGATTGACCCCCGCTATACGCCGGAACCCGCTTCCCGGAAACTGCATGTGCGCGTGGCCGCTTATCACCACATCAACATGGGGAATATTGGTGATATACCATGCAAAATTTTCCTCCCCGCCTTTGCGTGGAAAATCAGCAAGCCCTGAATGTGCCAAAACCACCACAATATCTGCGCCCAATTTTTCTTTGAGAAGCGCGGCGTATTCTTCAGCCGCCTCAAATCCGTCAACCGTGGTAACCCTGCCTCTCAGGTTCGCGCCGTCCCAGTTCATAATCTGAGGCGGAACCAGCCCGATAACGCCTATTTTGACCTTCTGCTTCTTGCCTTGGGTATCGGTCATGGTCCGTTCAAGCAGCGCATAGGGCTGAAAATACGGTTCGTCCGTATCGGCTTTCAGGACATTGGAACAGATAACCGGAAACTCCGCGCCGCCGATGATCTTGTTCAAATAATCCAGCCCGAAGTTAAATTCATGATTACCCAGCGCAATGGCATCGTATTTCATCGTGTTCATTAACCGGGTTATCGGGCTTCTCTCCGGCTGAAATGACTCCTGATTTTTGAATAAATACTCGCCAAAGGGATTGCCCTGAATATTGTCGCCATCGTCAAACAACAGCACGTTCTTGTCGGTTTTGCGGTATTCGTCGATCTTGCTGGCCAAACGAACCAGACCGGTCTGATCCGTCGGCTTGTCAACGAAATAATCGTAATCCATATAGTTGTTGTGAACGTCGGACGTGGCCAAAATCGTTATCTCGATTTTCGCGCTCTCGTCAGATTTCGCGTTTTTCGCTGAAATCGCGCATCCCAACAGGATAACCGCCGTCACAAAAACACCGAGCAACACCAATACTTTTCTGAAAGTTCTCATAAAATCTCCTTGTAATACGAATAGGGGGAAGCCCTGCCCCAACTTTTCTTTTCAAATATACCAAACTCGCAATCCGCCGTCAAGCGCGCGTGTTGTTGACCTGTTTGCCTTTTGGAAATATACTACTCTACAGATTGTATTATAAGGTTGTAGTATAAAAGGCTAAAAAGGACGAGGCAATGACATTTCAAATCGTTTTATTAGTGGTTTTTTTCGCGCTGGTGACGGGCATCGGCATCTGGGGACTGCGCCGGACAAAGACGCTGGGGGACTTCTTTCTCGGCGGGCGGACGCTGGGGCCGTGGGTCTCGGCGCTTGCCTACGGAACCTCGTACTTTTCCGCCGTGATGGTCATCGGGTTTGCCGGAACTCAAGGGTGGCAGTTCGGCCTCAACGCGCTGTGGATCGCCGCCGGGAACGCCTTCATCGGCTCGATGGCGGCATGGCTCGTACTCGCCCGCCGCACCCGGCGCATGACGCAGAACCTCGAAGCCATGACGATGCCGGAATACCTGCAACAGCGGTACGGCGCGAAACACCTAAAGCCCGTGGCTGCGTGTATCATCTTCATATTCCTCTTGCCCTACTCGGCCTCGATCTTCAAGGGACTAGGCCACCTCTTTGAAACGGTCTTTCACATATCCTACGACCTCGCCCTCCTCCTCATGATCGCGTTTACCGGCGTGTACCTCATCTTGGGCGGCTACTTCGCGATAGTCGTCATTGACTTTATCCAGGGTCTTTTCATGATCGCGGGCGCAGTGGCGATGTTCGCCGTGATCGTCGGCGAAGGCGGCGGTTTCAGCCAGCTTGTTGGAACCATCCAGTCCAACTATCCGGTCAACATCGCCTCGCCGCCCTCGGCGCTGACCATCGTGAGCCTCGTATTTATGACCAGTTTCGGCACGTGGGGCCTTCCCCAGATGACCCAAAAGTTCTACGCCATCAAGAACGAGGCGGTCATCCCCCGTGCTGTCGTCGCGTGTACGGTATTCGCGGCGGTAGTCGGGTTCTGCGCCTACTTTGTCGGCACCGCATCCCACGCCTTTTTCACAAGCGGCACGATCCCCCGCCTTCCAAACGGAGCCATCAACTTCGACCTTATCGTCCCGACCCTGCTCACCGAACACCTGCCCGAAGTCCTCATCGCGCTGATACTCCTATTCGTGCTGTCCGCCTCGATGTCGACCCTCTCCTCCCTCGTGCTCATCTCGGCTTCGTCCGTTGCCATCGACCTCTACCCCGTCAAAATCGATGCCGCCACCTCGAAAGACCGCTCAACCGCCATGATCCGCTTCCTCTCCTTCCTCTTCATCGTGATAAGTTACCTCGTGAGCCGCTTCCAGATCACCATCATCGTTACCCTCATGTCCCTGTCTTGGGGCGCGGTATCCGGCGCGTTTGCCGCCCCCTACATCCTCAGCCTCTACTCAAAAAAAGTTACCAAAGCCGGCGCATACTGCGGACTCCTCGGCGGCCTTGTCACGGAAGCGGTACTCTTTTACCTCGTCAAACTCCCCGGCCCGCTCGCCGCGTCAATCGCCATCATCGCTCCCTTCCTCATCGTCCCCGCCGTATCCGCCTTCACCAAAGCCCCGGATACCGCCATCGTGGAAAAGGCGTTTGCCGGTATAGCGAAGAAGTAAAAAAGGGGGAAGTCTCCCCCTCGCTTCAGTCCTGCGGTCTTACGCTACCCCCTCTCCAAAGGACGCAGCCCCGGGCTCCGCCCCTAAGACCCCGCGTTAATCACAGCCTTCATCACGTTTAACCACGAACCTCCTAACTAGACTGGCAGTCAGTATTCTACCTGTGAATAAAATATGACAGGCTGCCGGTTATAGTGACCGAAACGGAGGGGAGAACTATGACGGGAGAAACCCAAAGTTATCTTAATGGAGGAAGAACGGGCGCTGCTCAAGGACATACGCGACAAGGGTAAACACGGCGCTCGGAAACGGAAACGGGCGCGGGCGCTTTTGCCTGCCGATGAGCGGATGACCGGTGAAG
>JAIRNN010000121.1 GCA_031257995.1 Spirochaetaceae bacterium
CCGCCGGGCTCCGGTGGAAGCCCGCCGCCTACAAACACCGCGACCCCCGCTGGTTCCAGTACGACCGGGAAACCGGAACGCGCCTCATGCTCCGCGCCCCCCAGGGCAACGAACTCGAACCGCTGAAACCCTGTCATTTTGTCACGCGCGAACCCCACCTCATCAGCGGCGAACAAATCACCTCCGGCCTCGCCCTCCCCGCGCTCTCCTACTGGATGCTCAAAACCTGCGGCGTGACGAGCTGGGCCGCCTTCATAGACCGCTGCGGCTACCCGATACGCTTGGGCAAATACGGCAAGAAAGCGACCGAGGCGGACATCGCGACCCTGAAACGGGCGGTGGCGGCAATCGGGCAGGACTTCGGCGCGGTCATTCCCGAAAGCGCGTTACTCGAAATCATCGAGTCAAAACACGCGAGCGAACAGAGCAACGTCTACCAGCACATGGCCGGCTGGGCAGGCCGCCAGATTTCAAAACTCGTACTGGGCCAGACGATGACCACCGATGACGGCGCGTCCCTCGCGCAAAGCAGGACGCGCGAGGAGGCGCGGCAGGACGACAGCGACATCATGCAGGTTGTCGACACGCTCAACGCCGCCCTGGTCGTGCCCTACATCATCCTGAATTTCGGGGAACAAAAAGAATACCCCAAAATTGACCTGTTCTAGCCGGACGAAAAGAACATCGAACAGATTGTTTCCGCCGTGGAAAAGCGGGGGCCGCGGGGCCTGAAAGTGAAAGCGGACGAACTGCGCTCCCTCATCGGCCTTTCCAACCCGGAGGAGGGAGACGAGACCATAGGCGGCCGCCCGGCATACGCGCCCCCGCCCGACCCGGACGCGGAACCCGCTCCAGCCAAAGAAATAGCGCGCAACAGCGAAACCCCGCCGCAAGAGATGCCAAACGAAATAGACGCTTTAATCGATGGCGGCACGGGCTATATCGCAATATCGGATGATATAGCCGAAGTTATCCAAAAAGCGGCGGATGCCTCCGCCAGTTTTGAAACCTTTCGCGCCGAACTTGAAAAACGGGTTAAGGCCGCCCGATAAAACCGCCGAATGTATCGCCGTGGCCGCCTTCAAAGCGCGCGCCCTGGGCGCGGCTGATTTTGACAAGGAGGAGTAGGAAGCGATGCCGGACTTCATCCCCAAGATCGCGCTTGATTACATCAAAAGCAAATCCCTCAAAACCGGCTTTTCGTATCTGGACGTGTGGCACGAGGAACACGCCAAAGCCTTCACCGTCGCCAAAGCCAACTGGACGTGCTTGCCGACTTGCATAACGCCGTGATTCAGGCGGTGGAAAACGGCCAGTCATTCGACACATTCAAATTACAAACGGCTTCCCGCTAATTCTCTGAAAATCCCGCTAATTTCCGCCTTTTGACAGACATTTCCTATTTCTTTTGAATTCGCTGAGCAGCTACACAGGGATGTTTTCCTTTATATACACGTCCAAGGGCATATCGATCTTTGGGAATACGCGTTGTTCCAGCACGATATAGCGGAAAAGGTTCAGCAGGGCCTCGCGCCCCTGTTCAGCCGGACGCTGGGAGATGATCGCGTCGATTTCCCCGGCGCACAACATCTCGCGGTTTTTGGGGATGAGGTCGTAGCCAACGAGGAGAAAGGGAACGTCCCGCTCTTGATTGCGGACGGCTTCTGCAACCCGATGGGCCATACAGTTGGTGATAAAAATACCGGTGATGTCGCGGTTGTCCCTGATAAACGCGGCGATTTCCTCAACCGTGATCTCCGCACCCTTGTAGCCGGAATACTCCCGTACCACTGTGGACAAGCCCTGTTCCCCGGCGTAGCGCAAAAATCCGTCCCGACGCCGGGTGATGTGATAATCCTCCCCGTGAGCGTCCAGAATCGCCACGGGTTTGGTTATCGTTCCAGCAAAAAGATGCATGAGCCGCCCCGCGAGGTAGCCGCCTCGAAAGGAATCTTGGCCGATGGCGCAGAGGGGCTCGCTTCCGGGAAGGTCGGCATCGAAAAACACGCAGGGGATCTCGCGGCTGCGGATATCCGCAATGAGGTCTTTGATCTTTTCCGGCATGATAGGCGATAGAATGATGCCGTCGGGCTTGTCCTCCAGCAGAGATATAGCGGCTTTCTGAAAGCCCTCGGTGCTGTAACGGTCGAATTCGATAATCTCCGTCGTTACTCCCAGCGGCGCGATCTGCCCTGCCCCCTCTTGAATCCCTTCCAGAGCCTGTCCCCAGTAACCGGCATCTTGGTCCCTCTGCGGCAGAAAGGCGCGAAACCGATAAGGCCGGTTCCGTTTGAGCCGCCGGGCTATGGGGTTGGGCGTGAACTGATACTTTTCGATAATCGCTTCAATCCGCGCCTTCGTTTCCGGAGCGACCCGGCCTCGACGGTAGAGCACCCGGTCAACTGTCCCAATAGACACATTCGCCAGCACGGCAATCTCTTTTACGGTCATTGAATTTCACCATAACAGTTTTTGCGAAGATTGTAAAGGCTTGGGCGTTTTCGTACAGGAGAAGGGCCTCACCGGGAATTTCAAGAGACCGGCGTAATGAGAGGGCGGCGGTATAGTGCTTCCACCCAAAAATATAAGGTCAGGCGGGGAAAGTCTCCCATTGGCAACAAGTTAAGCAACAGACCCCGAACCGCCCATTTCTCCCCTCCAAAAAAAGAAGGCATCAAGGATGCCCCGCCCCCGGCTTCACCCCTTCGGGGGATTGAAAATAAAAAGTGGATAATGGAAAATGACAGGAAAGAACAACGCACGGTTTCCAATCCCCGCCATTTTCAATTATCTATTCCCCCGTGAAGGGGGAAAGCCCCCGGGCCTCCATCTCGCAGATGCATCTTAA
Organism: Spirochaetaceae bacterium; assembly: GCA_031257995.1. GTDB lineage: Bacteria > Spirochaetota > Spirochaetia > Treponematales > Breznakiellaceae > JAIRNN01. Next base: position 2,849 of record JAIRNN010000121.1, read on the forward strand.
CTCCATTGCCCTCCATTTATACCAGCGCCAATTTCAAAATGATATTTTGCAATGCCAAGATCAACTTTTGTATAAAAGCCGGAACCGGCAACTGCCTTGACAACATCATCTTTCAATTCAAAACGGAATTTCTGCTGGTTTATCGCGGTTGGCGCCAATTGAACCGCTTCCATGCCTTTTCTAAACCAATCGGGCATAGCACCGTGAACAGAACACAACTCCTCAATAGGTTTACTCTTATGGAAAACGCCATTTGTCTCGCCATAACCAATGGAAATTACCATTAACAGTTTTTCCCCGGCATTTATTTTTGCGGTAATTTTATTTTTATTGTAAGTCAATCCAACCCAACAAGTATGCAACCCAAGCTGCTGGGCCTTCAACACAATGGTCTCACCATAATAACCCGCTTTTTCTTCAAAATCATCGCTCTTTTTCCCAACTATCGCGACATAATTTCTTGCGTTTTTAAATTGACCATACCTTGCCATAAACCCGGAAAATGATTTTGGCTCATCGAGGCATAGCTGAATACGCAACCCGCTGGCCGCGTTACACTCATCAATGGTTTTCTTTAATTGCTCAAGTATTTTCCCCTCAATTTTTTGATCCGTGTAACTTCGCACAGAATGCCGCACTGCAATGGCTTCCAGTATATCCATATCTTTATTTCTCCTTAATTATTCAGAATACGCCCTTCTTTTATTTTCGTCAATGTACCGCATTGCCTCAAAGTCAAAGACCACCGGCATAGCCGGTGGCTTGAGGAAGCCCCCTTAAAGGGGCTAGAAATTTAGATAACCTTGTTCTCCTGCTTCTAACTTCTCTTGGTCCCGTATGTACTTCCGGATTTGTTTTTCATCCAATCCCACTGTACTGACACAGTACCCCCTTGTCCAAAGGTTTTTGTTCGCAAACCCTTTTGGCTCGCGCGCTGACAATTCTTTGTGTATTCTGATCGCGCTTTTTCCTTTCAGATACCTTGTTGTCGTCGCTATGCTATATTTCGGCGGCACTGATATACACATATGTATGTGATCTGTCATCGCGTGCGCCTCCACTATTTTTATACCTTTATACCGGCATAGTTCCCGCAGGATTTCTCCTGTCCGTTTTCTCAATTTCCTATACAGCACCTTCTTTCGGTACTTGGGAACGATTACCACATGGCACTTACATCCCCGCTTGATATGCGCTAAGCTTTGTCATTCTTTCATTACGTACTCCTGTTGTGCCTTCTCAGGGGCTTCCTCAGGAACATTATACTATTAGGCCGAGTGTCGAATTTTTAGGAAGGAGTAGAAAAAACGCCCGTCTCCTCATAAGGTAAAGCAACCAAACAAAACCAAAGGAGAGGTGCGAAATGAATGAAACAATGATAACCGCAGTAGAGCCTGTTCCAAAACTCATTTGTATTGGAGTATTACTGTCAGTTGACAAAGAGGTAAGGAATTCACCGCTGAGGCGAATAAGGATAGAGGCGCGCTGATTTGACAGCCGGCTGGCTTTACAAGCGGTCTTGAAGGCGGCTTCCTGTGAAAGCTGGCAAAGCAGGCGGATTGGCGGTAAAAGGCGCGGATGCCGGCAAAGACCTTCCGCGCCTTCAGTCCCGCGGCGCCGAAGCTGGTATCCAAGCGCCGCCTTTATTGGCGCCGTACCATGCTGCATAACCGCGCCAACGCCCCTAGCACAACCTACGGTTGTGCCTGTTTCGGGCACGGCATTGGGTGCCTTTGCGGTTAAATTTTCTTGAAGGTTCGCTATAAATAAGGTTGTTCTAAGATTCGCTTGGGGTTTTGGAACAGGCTCAGTATACTGTTTTGCGGATGAGTTTATCAAGACCATTACGGACTGTCCCGCCGGACGCATGATCACGGGCCGCTGGAAAGGGAAACGGGGGCCAAAAAAACGGCTGAGCCTTGCCGAA
>JAIRNN010000158.1 GCA_031257995.1 Spirochaetaceae bacterium
GCAGGAGGTCAAGGACACCCTCAACTGTCAGCGCGCGCTTTACAATCCGGCGGGACTTCAGCGGAATGTCAACAAGGCTGTCCTCCGCTTACGCCAACGGCTTGCTCAAACAAACCGTCTCAAAACGCGGGAACAGCTATAGCTTTCGGTAACATTTCTAAATGAGGCAACTCGGTGGCCTGTTTCACCCCAATTGCGCCTAACTCTCCATATACGACACTTATGTCATCTAAGCCCCCGCTTCATGTGCAAAACACGACATACATACCATTAGACTTGTTCAACAACCCGGTTGGTTGTTTCACAAGTCTTGCGGTTTTTCAGGCTAAAGCCTTACAAAACCGTATTTTTAGCGGAAGTTGTTTTGGAACTTGAGGTTTCTAAACAACTCTATTCTATCCTGCCCATAATGATCGGAATCCCCCGCCGGGACCCTTTCCTAACCTAGGACAGGGGTCTGTTCCCGACCGCGAACTAAGCCGGTTGCGTCCATCGCAATCAGCCTGGTCACGCCCCGCTCCTCTCTTTATCCCCCGCCTTTCTCCGGATCCAGCCCGCGCCTACTTCAAATAAAAAACAAGTCAGTATTCTACCTGTGAATAAAAATCCCCGCCGCAAGCGGCGGAGTATTGAAGATTTTCCCTTGAAATCTTTGCGTATGCGGGGGAACAAATCTCCCGCACCCCCAGTTTTAACCGCCCCAAGGGGCGGGGTATTTAACCCCAAAGGAATAAAAAAGTTGGTGGAAGAAGCGGTCTCTGCCCGACAAAATAACATAGGATGAATGCGGATGAAACGGAAGTACACAGATTTTTCACCCTGCTCTTTCTCCGCGCCAAATCCGCATTAATCTGCGGACGCAAGAACGCCTTCGTGCTGTGCCGGCGCGGGAGCCGGCGGACGCAGAACTGCTACAGGGAACAACCAAGCCGAAAAGCCACTTTGGGACGGCCTGTGAAAAACGGGACGGGACGATAAATACCTGCTGGAATGACACGCAGTTGAAAATCAAGGAAATACTGTTAGACAAGGAGGTTAAACAGCCGGTTCCCGATGCCGCCTGATGTAACATTTCTATTGAATGTTGACAGGTACAAACAACACGTCGGGAAACATTGGTGGAACGGGGATAAATCCCCGTTCCACCTTGCAGAATCACTTCCCGCCGTTTGGTGGGAGATAAGCGGGTCTGCGGGGCCCGCTTTTTTTATGATTGTTCACAATTAACCACGGATTAGACAGATAGGCACAAATGAACACAGATAAAGAGGGGCGAGAAGTGAAAAATCCGTGTCCATCTATGCTTCCTTTCCTCGCGTTACTTTCGTTCCCCCGTAGGGGGACCGCCGTTATTTCCCTTGCGCCGCGCCCAAGGAAGGCCCCTGCGGGGCGCCCAGCAATCGGTTGAGGCGTTTCACGAAGTCTGCGGGGTCGTGCAGTTTCAGGCCCTCCACAAGCAGGGCCTGATCGAGCAGCACGGACGACACGTCAGCGATCTTCACCGCGTCTTCCTCGTCCTTGAGCCGCGCCACCAGAGGATGGCTGCCGTTTACTTCGAGGATGGGCTTCACGTCGGGGAGGGTCTGGCCCATCGCCCGCATCATCGCGGCCATCTGGAAAGAGGGATCGTTCTCGTCGGCAACAATACAGGACGGCGAGTCGGTCAGACGTTTGGAGAGCTTTACCTCTTTTACCCGGTCGCCCAGCGCGTTCTTGATCTTCTCGATGACAGGCCGCGCCTCTTTTTCCTTCTCCTTCGCGGCTTTCTTGTCTTCCTCATCATTGCCCGCGATGTCCTCGTCCGCCCCGGCCCGGTTCACGCTCCGTATCTCCCACTTCTGTTCGAGGTCGCCGGCCTTCTTCGCGTACTCGCGTACGGAGGGCATCACGATCTCATCAATCTCATCGTCCAAGATAAGTACCTCGATGCCCTTCGCCTTGTACGCTTCCAAGAGGGGCGATGCCTTGAGCGTATCCGCTGTGCCGCCTGAGATATAGTAGATGTGCTTCTGCCCGCCCTTCATACGGCTTGTATATGCGGCAAAACTCGTCCAGCCCGCTACCGCCGTGCTTTTGAAACGCGCGAGCTCCATGAGCGCGTCTTTGTTGGCCCAGTCCTGGTAGAGCCCCTCTTTCAAGGGCCGGTTAAACTCGGTAATGAACGTGTCCCACTTCTTCTTGTCCTCCTCGGCAGCCCCGCCGTCCTCCGCTCTGTCGGCAAGCGCCTTGAACTCACCCAAGAGCTTCTTCACCGACGCGCTCTTGATGTTGGTGAGGATCTTGTTTTGCTGGAGAATCTCGCGGCTCACGTTGAGCGGCAGATCCTCGCTGTCGATGACCCCGCGCACGAAGCGGAGATACGTCGGCAGCAACTCCTTGTCGTCGTCCGTGATGAACACCCGTTTCACGTAGAGCTTCACGCCGCTCTTGTAATCGGCGTGGTACATATCAAACGGCGCCTTCTGCGGTACGAAAAACAGCGTGTTGTACTCCAGCGTCCCCTCGGCGCGCGTGTGGACGTAGAAGAGCGGGTCCTCCCCATCGTGCCCTAACCCCTTATAAAACTCCTTGTAGTCCTCGTCTTTCAGCTCGCTTTTGTTCCGCCGCCAGAGGGCCGTCCCTGAGTTGATGCGGTTGGTCTTGATGACCGTCCCCTTCTCCTTCCCTTTTTCATCCCACTCCTTCTCGTCGTAGGTGAGATAGATCGGAAACGCGACGTGGTTCGAGTAACGCTTGACAATGTCCTCGATAGACCAGCGGCTGGCAAACTCCTCGCCCTCCCCGTTGAGATGAAGCGTAACCGTAGTCCCCTGCGACTCGCGCCCGTCCTCCTCGATGGTGTAGCCGTTCTTGCCGTCGGACACCCACTTGTACGCCTTTTCCTCGCCCGCCTTCCGGCTCACTACCTCGATCTTATCAGCGACCATAAACGCCGAGTAGAACCCCACGCCGAACTGCCCAATGAGATTGGAATCCCGCTTCGCGTCCTGCGACAACTTATCGAGAAACGCCTTCGTTCCCGACCGGGCAATCGTCCCAAGACTCTCGATAAGATCGGCCTCGTTCATACCGATTCCGTTGTCCGTAACCGTCAACGTTGACCCCGCCCCGTCCGCGCCCTTTTTAAACGACAGATCAATGCGCGGATCAAGCGCAATTCCCTTGTAAACGTCATCAGACACGGTCAGGTATTTGAGCTTGTCGAGCGCGTCCTGAGCGTTACTCACCAGCTCGCGGAGAAAAATCTCCTTGTTCGAATAAAGCGAATGAACGATGAGATGCAGAAGCTCCCGCACCTCCGTCTGAAATTCATGCTGTGCCATGAAACCTCCATAGACTCCATAAATATAAAAATTGTTCCCTTAAAGATAAGAAAATAAACGCAAAAGGACAAGCCCCCGCACGTGCGCGAATGGATAATGGAACGTGGAAAATAAAAAAATGACGGAGAGAAAACGCACAGCCTCCAAAATCCGCCATTATCCATTTTCAATGACCCATTCCAGATAAACGCGCTCCGCTGGCCCAGATAAACGCGCTCCGCTGGGCCGGACGCGCACGCGCTTCTGGGCCGGTAGTGTCCCCACTACTGGGCCGGACCCCGCTCGGTGTCCGGGCCGGACCCCGTTTGGTTCCCAGACGAGTTACCCGTTACAAGGAAGGCCCTCGTAACGGGTAACTCCCCACCCCCACTATCCCCTAATTGAGTATGCCGCGGTTTATAAAATTGCCGGGGTCGGGGTAGAACGTACCGCTGCCCACTGTGATAGCGCCGTCGTTGATGATCGTGCCATAGTTGGTAAGCGTATTGTGTTTGGTGTCGTTGCCGCCGTCAATGATCAGCGTCCAGCCCTTCGGGATGTGCAGCGTGGCGCCTGAGGGGATGACGAGGTTGTATGCATTCAAGTTGGCGTCCTCTAAGGCGGAGGGGAGGGAGTCAGTGTTACTGATGATGGGGAAGCTTTTCAGCTCGATGGTTCCCCCGCTCGCGGGCGTAGGATGCTCATCGTTTATCGTCATGAGGACGTGAATGGGTTGGACAGTGATGCCGTTGCCCGGGTTTGAACCGTCCCGGTTATGGCCGCCCTTGCCATTATTAACAGTTTTTTGGATACCGTACGCAAAGATGACCGGTTGGCCGCTGACCGTTGTGGTGGTGTATCCATGCTCTGCGTCAAACGGATCAGAGTCTAAACCGATAGTGCCGTCATTGGATTCGTCGTAGCCTGATTGGGTATTGGTGGTACCGCCGTAAGGTCCTAAGCCCGGGCGGTAGAGGGCAATAATCGTGCCGCCTGAAATA
>JAIRNN010000263.1 GCA_031257995.1 Spirochaetaceae bacterium
TACATCAAGCCCGAAGACGGCTTTATGCTGCCGCTGATAATGCAGTTGCTTAAACAAACGTTTTCCTTACGTTTCAACATAATCGTGGGACGGAGGGGGCACGTTTGGGGAGAGCGGTACGAGTCGGAGATTTTGGACGGGGAGCCGCCTGAGTGGGCGAAAGCGGTGGACTGGGCGGCGATAGACAAGTCGGCAAACACACCGATACCGGGGGCAGCGGCCTACATCTTGAGTTGGGACAGCCTTAGGTCGCCCGGGATGACGATAACGACCCGGTTTTCGGCCCAAAACGCCGCCAAACCCGCGTCTCCGCCGGGATAACCGCCCCGGATCACGGCAAAGAGGGGATTCCGGCAAGCCTCATGTGTCCCGGCCCAAGATGGCCGCAAGGAAGGTCTGTTCCGGCACGCAACGTTAGGCTTTGAATCAGGCTCATCCGCGAAAATCCGCGGACCCTTTTATTAAAACCCGCATTTATCTGTGTTCGTCGGTGGACAACCGTGATTCAAGCCATCTGCGGTTAAACGTGATCCAGTTGGCAAAACGAAAAGGATATGGCAGAATGGACCATCATGATGTTGTCAAAATGGGAACGAGACTTGTTTTTTCAGGTATGGCGGGGGTTATTATCTTTTGTGAACGAAAGATACGGTATAGATCCCTCTTTTGGCTACCCTAAGAAGGCCGGCGCGGTAAACAGCAGACGTACTGTTTTCCAATTAAGAAATAAATTATGGGAAAACGATTCAATAATAGATGATTATATTCAAGAGACGAAACTGTATTCCGCACACAAGAATATATTGTACCGATGGAAAAAACGTATAGACAAACGTTTTGTTATCATAAAGTATTTTAGAAAATACGCATTATTGGGCGATGAAGACAATAATCTATACAGAGTATTGGGAATATCAAATCCAATAGAAGAATGTTTTGAAAACGGAGAAACCCCTCCCATCATAGCGCATACGTCATTATTACCCTTTAACAACAAGATAATATATGATAGTTTTCTGAAAATTGAAAATGCAGATGTTGAAGAAAAGTTTAAAATAATATATGAAAAAAACAAGGATACAGAGGTGAACGAAGAAAGTATCATAACAAGAATAAAAGTATAACGGTAATCGCGTTTAACCACGGATGGCGCCATATGGACTGGCCCCCTTCAGGCGGACAACAGGCTAAGCCACTTTTTTCAAAGTTACCATTACCGGCCCCAGACAGTCAAGCGCCGAATGGCGGCGTATCCGGTTGCGGTATGCCCCGATGTACTGAAATACCGAAGCCCGTACCGCCGCCGCAGGCTGCCTGCCGTCCAGGATTTCCAGTTCCCGCTGCAGCGTCCTGAAAAAACGCTCCGCGCGCGCGTTGTCCCGGCAGTTCCCCTTCCGGCTCACGCTCTGCCGCGCCTGATGGCGCCGCCCTTCAAGGTTTCCCGGAACAGGGCTGGGCAATACTGTACCCCCCCTGCCGGAATGAAAGAGCGGGCTAGGACGGGGTTTCCGGTTTCCAACGGCCGTCTCCAGGGCCCCCGCCGCCGTCTCTTCCGCGCCCGTTGTCCCGCCGAACGCCCGGCCGGTGATTTTCCGGTCATACAAATCAAGTGCCGCAGTCAGATACGGCCGGCCGCCGGCGGCCCGCAGACAAGCGCTGCCGGCCACCCGTTTCTCTCCCGGACCGGCCGCATGGAAATCCCGGTTCAGCAGGTTTTCGCAAACCGCAAGCCTGCGGCCGGAGTCCGCCGCAGGGATGAACTTCCGCCTCCCGCGGGCGTTTAACCCGTATTTCCGCGGCAGTTTCGCCAGCCTTTTATGGCTTGCCCGCAGCCCGTACCGTTCCCGCAGCCCCGCCTGTATCCGCCGCCGCCCGTACCGGCAGTGATGTTCCTCAACACAGGCCGTTCCAGTACCGCCGCCAGACAAGCCTCTTCATCAGCAGCCATGCCAGACCCGCCATTTTCCGCGCCGCCGCCGCCACCACGCTCTTCTTCTTACTCATTCTCCCCGGCAGTTCCTCATATTTCATAAACAACGGCCCCTTCCTGCTCCTCACCATCGCCCATACCCTCTCAAGTACTACCCTCCGAATCGGGTGGCAAAACTGATACCCCGCTATGCCCCCGTACCGCTCCGTTTTCCCCGAACAATCCACCTGCGGCGTAAACCCCGCGTAGTTGGCTGCCTGCCCTGCCCTGTCGAACCGGCTCCCGTCCCCCAGAAGCACCCCCGCTGCTTCTATCCCTGCCCCGGGTATGCTCATAATATACGGTGTCAGCCCGTGCCGCCCGGTCTTCCCGCCCTCCAGAACGCGCACTTCCATTGTCCGCTTCGCCAGATCAATTCCCGAAGGCCTTCTTGCCATTTCCTTCTCCTTCATATAAAGTAACAAGTCTTTGCCCGGGATAAACCAGGATCCTATTCGAGGCAGCGGCGCCGAAACGCCGCTCCTCATTTTTTTTCTTCGGCCGCCGTCGTGATTACTGTTTGTGACGGGGCCTGCCGGGGGTTCCCCCCTGGCCGTTTCCTCCCCGCACGGAACAACCGGCAACGGCCCCTGTATCCCGTCGGATACAAGTTACCCTTTTTACAAAATATCATAAAGTATCTGTGGACAAACATTCTTAAGGAGTTGACAAGGGGAGAATTCCCCCGCCAAAAATTCTTGCTTCTTACCTCTTATTGATTTGTCTGTTGCATGTCGCGTTGCATATTCCAAAAAATTGTGGTATAATAGAGGCATGTCGGATCAAAGTATTGTGCCAATTGATCAATTGTTGCCGCCGAGACTGCCGGTCGTGCCGCTGATGGGCAGACCGATATTTCCGGGGATTTTTACGCCCATCATTGTCGGGAATCCGCCGGACGTGAAGCTGATGGAAGCGGCGGTTGCGGGGGACGGGTTTATCGGGCTGTCTCTGGTAAAGAATGACGTGGACTCGCCGCGCGCGGGGGACCTCTACAAGATCGGGTCGGTTGCCAAGATCGTGAAGAAGATGAATCTGCCCGACGGCGGGGTGAACGCCTTCATCTCGACGATAAAGCGGTTCCGTATCAAGAAGGTTCTGCATGACGAGAGTCCGATTGTCGCGGCGGTCGAGTATCTGGAGGAGGAGAGCGAGGAGGGGCCTGAGGTGAAGGCGCTGATTCGCGCTCTGCTGGGTGAGATGAAGCAGCTTTCGGAGGGAAATCCGCTCTTTACCGAGGATATGCGGCTTAACATGGTGAACATCGACCATCCGGGGAAAATCGCCGATTTTATCGCCAGTATCCTCAATATTGACAAGATGCAACAACAAAAGGTACTGGAAATCCTCAATATACGCGAAAGAATGGAACAGGTGCTGGTCTACATCAAGAAAGAACAGGATTCTATGCGGATTCAGCGGCGGATTCAGAAGGAAATTAACGAAAAATACGAGAAAAATCAGCGGGAATACTATCTCAAGGAACAGATGAAGGCGATTAAGACCGAATTGGGTCTCGATGCCGACGCGAAATCCACCGATTTCAAGAAGTACAAGGAAAAAATGGCGGGATTGCGTTTCGAGGGGGAGGTGAAAGAGGTTGTCGAGCAGGAACTTGAAAAGTTTAACCTGATGGAACCTCATTCCAGCGAGTACATTGTTACGCGGAACTATCTCGACGTGATTTTCGGCCTCCCTTGGCTTGACCCGCCGCCTGAGGAGTTTTCGCTTGCCTCGGCCTCGAAGGTTCTTGAGGCGGACCACTACGGCTTGAGCGATGTGAAGGCGCGTATTGAGGAGTATCTTGCCGTGCGGAAGATGCGCTCGGCCAACCCCAAAACAAAGCAGGCTCAAGGGTCGATTCTCTGTCTTGCAGGCCCGCCGGGTGTCGGCAAAACGTCGGTGGGAAAGTCTATCGCGCGGGCGATGGGCAAGCAGTTTTTCCGGTTCTCGGTTGGCGGCATGCGGGACGAAGCGGAAATCAAGGGGCACAGGCGGACGTACATCGGCGCGTTGCCGGGCAAGATTATTCAGGGGCTCAAGATATGCAAGACAAAAGACCCCGTTTTTATGATTGACGAGATCGACAAGATGGGTTCGAGTTTTCAGGGGGACCCGGCGAGCGCGTTACTCGAAGTGCTTGATCCCGAACAAAATATCGCGTTCCGCGATCACTACCTTGACCTGCCCTTCGACATTTCCAAGGTGTTCTTTATTGTAACGGCAAACACGTTGGACACGATTCCCGGTCCGCTCCTCGACCGTATGGAGGTTATCCAGTTGCCCGGTTACATCGACACGGAAAAACTGGAGATTGCGCGGCGTTATCTTCTGCCCCGGAGCCTTGAGAAGAGCGGGTTGAAACGCGGGCAGGTGAAGTACACCAAGTTGTCGTTGCTTTACATCGCCAACGGCTATGCGCGGGAAGCCGGAGTGCGGAACTTCGAGAAGAATCTCGACAAGATTCACCGGAAGATTGCGCGGGAAATTGTCGAACGGAGCGAAGGGAAGCCGCAGCGAAAGGCGGCGGCGCGGGAAGTGTTTATCATCGACAAGAAGGCGATTATCAAATATCTGGGGAAACCGCTTTTCCCCGAGGGCGTGTACAAGAAGGCGGATAGGCCGGGAATGTCTGTGGGCCTGGCGTGGACGAGTATGGGCGGCGACACGCTGGTCATTGAGGCGGCTTCTCTTCCCGGAAAACCAGGCCTCACCCTCACCGGCAACCTCGGCGACACGATGAAAGAGTCCGCTTCGATCGCGTTTACCGTGGCGGAAAAGCTGGGCACCGAGCAGTATGGGGTGAAGCCCGAATGGTTTGAGAAAAACCACATCCACCTGCACATTCCCGAAGGCGCGACCCCGAAAGACGGCCCCTCGGCGGGTATCACGATGGCGACCGCGCTGCTTTCTCTCTTTCGCGGCAAGACCATCGCCCCGCGCACGGTGATGACGGGCGAGCTTTCTTTGACCGGTCAGGTTCTCCCCATCGGCGGCCTCAAAGAAAAGACCGTCGCGGCCAAGCGCAACAACGCCCGCCATATCATCATCCCCAAACAAAACGTTCGCGACCTCGACGAGATCCCGGACATCGTGAAAAAGGGTCTTGAGTTTCATCCGGTCGAACGTTTCGGCGAGGTGCTGGATATTGTGCTGCCGGATTGAAGGCTTAATCACGGCATTAATCACGTTTTAACCACAGATGGCGCCAAATGGCGACGCAGATTGGACAGATGAACACGGATAAGAATCGTCCACAGATTACCCATGTTACACAGATTTAAATCTGTGGCTCTTGTGATTGAGTCTGTGATAAAAGCCGGGGGCGTTGCGGGAGTTGGTCCGGGGCCTTGTTGCGTTTATTCACGGCAAAACATTCTTGAAGCCCGCACCTTGCCACAGAAATGGTAGTAACACGCTCAATGTTTCGCGTGCGGTATTGGGTGCCCCCGCAGAGGGGGTAGCGGAGTACCAAACGGAGGGAGGTGCGGACGCGCCTTTGGGCGTAGTGCGGGCTTATCGGCCGGAGTGCGTGTCCGGAGCGAGGGGGAGAGGGCCTGTTACATTTATCTGTGGTGAAGCATTTTTTTGGCCCACACCGTGTCGCAAAAATGCCAAAACACGCTCAATATTTCGCGTGCGGCATTGGGTGTCCCCCACCTTGTATTTTGGAAAGCTCAGTGTTATTATAATGCTATGGATAGTGAGTTAAAGTTTGTTTGGGACGAGAATAAAAAGAGGGGAAATCTAAAAAGCATGGAATTGATTTTGGTACGGCAATATTTGTATTTAATGATCCAAGGTATATAAAAATCTTTGATGAAGGACCTAGTATTAATGAAGATCAATGGAATATTATAGGATGGTAAAGGATGTGGTTTTGTTTGTGGTTGAAACTGAATTTACAGATGATATAATACGAATAATATCGGACGGAAAGGCAAAGAGGAATGAAAGGGAGAAGTACCATGGAGAAAATAGTTTATCATAAGTTGCCCCGGCAAATCTCTGCAAAGGGGTTTAAACAACTGGAAAATCTCAAAAAAATGAGCGATGAAGATATTGATTACAGTGACGCGCCGCCGCTCAACAAGAGACAACTTGATGAGGTAGCGTACATTGTGAAAGAAAGGGACAAATGTTTCGGCAGCACAATGCGGTTGACGTGTCCGCCCTTTGCCACCCCCTCTCTGCGGATGTAGTTCCGGGCAGAGGATTGAGGAGATGAAAACGATGGAGAGACCTTTGATCGCGGTTCCGGCGGGAGACCCGGCGGGTATCGGGCCTGAAATTCTGGTGAAGGCGTTTGCGGACAGCAGTGTGCAACGAACGGTGCGGTGTGTCGCGGTGGGTGGACGAGAGATCATCGAGAATGCGGTAGCGATGACTGGGGTCCCTCTCAGCGTGAGGCCGTTGCATAACATCGGGGACGGTGATTTTTCGGAGGGGGTGCTGAATCTTGTCCCCGTCGACGGCATTGATATGACGGCTTTCCGGCACGGTGTGGTAAGCGCGGAGTGCGGGAAGGCGGCGTTCCGGTGCATTGAAAAGAGCATCGAGCTCGCGCTGGCGAAAAAAGTTGATGCGGTGGCGACGACACCGGTGAACAAAGAGTCGTTGCAGGCGGGCGGCATTCCCTACATCGGCCACACCGAAATATTTGCCGGGCTTACCGGGACGAAAGACCCTCTCACCGTGTTTGAAGTGCGCGGGATGCGTATCTTTTTTCTCAGCCGCCACATGTCGTTGCGAAAAGCCTGCGAGCTTGTCCAGAAAGACCGCATCGTCGATTATGTGAAGCGGGCGTTTGCGGTGTTACGGCAATTCGGCGTTACCCAGGGAACGATGGCGGTTGCCGGGCTGAATCCCCATTCCGGCGAGCACGGCCTCTTCGGTGACGAAGAGGTGAACGAGGTGGCCCCGGCGGTGGCGGTGCTCAAGGCCCAAGGGTATCCGGTGGAAGGCCCGGTCGGTGCCGATTCGGTTTTTCATCAGGCTTTGCAGGGAAAGTTTAACAGCGTCCTCTCGCTCTACCACGACCAAGGGCACATCGCCGCCAAAACATTGGACTTTGAAAAGACCATCTCGATTACCGGCGGGATGCCGATCCTCCGCACCTCGGTTGACCACGGCACCGCCTTCGACATCGCCGGAAAAAACATCGCAAGCCCGGTGAGTATGATCGAAGCGATTGTCCTTGCCGCGAAGTATGCCCCCGCCTTCAGGGGATAGTGCTTCTACTTGTAAATACCTATTGGCATGGCGGGGGGCGTTGCTGGGGGCGAGCCACCCGCAGAGGGGGTAGTGTAAGACCCTAAGCCCGCTTGCGGGCGGCGGTCTGGAGCGAGGGGGAGACTTCCCCCTCTTTAGGATCGCCCGTTACCCGAATTGCCGATTTTCTTGATCCTCGCCGAACAACGCTCTCAGCAGATCGACAAACAGCAAGAATAAAAACAGGATGCCGGCAGCACAGACGGCTACGATGCGCAGGGTCTTATCATTGGTAAAATCGCCCGTCTCAACCTGAAACATTTCGCCTTCGTTTATCTTCGGCGAACGAACGCTGTCTTGCCCGACAATCCTGATGAAACGTTCGTCTTCGGAACCGAACCCCAAGTCCCGCGCATAGACGGCGATGGTATCGCTGTCATATTTGAGAGCATCACGGATGCCCGAAAGGTTTTCATTTGTACCGTGGAGTTTTTCAAGGTTCAGACGCTGCTTTTCCCGTTCGCGTGACAGATCGTCATAAGCCCGAAGCCCGGTCTTTCCTATGGCAATCACGGTTACCGAGTAAATAACGATGCCTATCCATAACGGTATGAAATATTTGAACGTACGCATTATCTTGATTATCGGCATTTGTTCCAGTCTGCTTGACTAGCGTGATTAGTGGTTCAGGGGGGGGGAGTATACCCCACCCCCCCGCCCCCCCGCCCCGGGGTTAATACGCACCAAAAGCCCGGCCCAAAAAACCACAGTGTTGTGAAAAAAAAAACCCAC
>JAIRNN010000038.1 GCA_031257995.1 Spirochaetaceae bacterium
GGCCAAAGGACATTTATATCCGGTGTTGTTTACCCGGATATTACGGCGGAATATGCCAAAGAATTGATAGCCATGGATAAGAAAAAGCCTCTCGGAGCGTTATCGTTCTTTACCCCCGTGGACGAAGAAACCGTCAATTTCATAAAGGCCGTAAAACTCAACGGCGGAGCGGTTAAAACACCGGAAAAGCCGGACGGCCCGGAAGACACCCCCCCGAAGCCGCCGACCAGGGCGGAACTGATTACGGAGGCGAAAAACCTCGGTATCAAAGGGGCCGACCGCATGACGGCTGAGGAACTGAAAGAAGTCATTGCGGCGAAGAAGGCGGAAACAGTGGTCCCGGAAGAAGTCCAGGATCCGCCGCCCCCCAATGCTGAGGTTCCCCAAACCCCGCAATAATCCCCAAAAGGAGGCAACGGATGATTGAGGCGGCCAACAAATATCAATATCAGTTAGATCATCTCGCGCCTCCTGACAATCAGTGGTATCACTATGATTTCCCTTGCCGTTTAGTAGGCCATTCATTTGTATCAACACACAAAGGCTGCATATTAGGCAAGTTTGCGATTATTACCAATATTTTGACTGATTCGGTGGTAGAAATTTCCGCACAAGCCTATTCGGATAAACAAACCTATATTCTGGGTAAGGACTTAATGACCGGCTTACGGTACCTTATGGATACCTACCGTAAGGTTTGTTTTTCGGTAATTATTGGTAATCCAAAGGAAAAAGTATATGACCGGCATATAATCCCTTTAGGTTTTACCATCTGTCTGAGGCGCGCTGAAATAAAAGATAAAAACGGAACCTGGAGGGACATTAAAATATACGAGTATATAAATCCAAATTGGAGGCCGCAGCATGATCCTAACTGACGGTGTTGATTATACCGCAAGCTGGACGCAGATATGCAACCGGGCGCTTGGCCGTCTCGGTAGCGCGACCATCACTGATTTATCTGACGGCACCAATAACGCTGAGTATTGCGGGAGGTTTTTACCGGAAGCCATTGAGTATGTACTCGGCCAGTATGATTTTAAGTTTGCCCGGCGCCGCCAACGGCTTGCCCCCAACGCGGAGAAACCGGTTTTTGGGTGGAACGAACAGTTTAATTACCCCGTAGACTGCATAAGGCTTGTAGCGGTTTACGGCGGTCATAGCCGGATGCCGGAAGAAGACGAGTGCATACCCTATCAGGTTGAGAATGGGAAAATACTTGCCGATACCGATGAACTGCAGATTATTTATATAGCCCGTCCCGATGATCCAAACCAGCTTCCTCAGGCAGTACGGAAAGCAATCAGTACCCATCTTGCCTATCTTTTAGCAACCCCCTTAACCTCTGATCCGCAAATTATTGGATTGATCGCCGCAGAGAGCGGCACGGCTATTGAACTGGCGAAGCGGGAAGACGCACAGATGAACTATGACCCCCAGGCAACGGGGGAAAGATTTCACACGGAGGCACGAAGATGAACATTAGCCTTTTATTCAACGTTTTCCTGGGAGAAACCAGCCCTTTGATAGCGGCGCGTATCGACAGCCAGGCATACGAAATGGGCGCCCGGCGCGTGGAGAACTTGATCCCCATGCTGACCGGGGGAATCAGAAAGCGCCCTGGAACATGGTATAACGGGACTACCAAGAATAATAACGCCGCCCGGCTTATCGAGTGGCTTCTTCCCAATGGAAATTGTGTCATTTTAGAATTCACCACCGGAACCATCCGGGTGTGGCAGCAGAACGAATCGGAAGGCTATCCCTACCAGGTAATTCAAGAATTGAGTAATCCGTATGAAACCGAGGAGGAAATCAGGGATATAAAATATGCGGCATCGGCAAACAGCCTCTGGGTAGTCCACCCGGCACATCAACCGTTAAAACTGACCTGGGAGGGGGATCAGGCGGTCATATCATTCCCCGATTTTACCGGGAAGGACTTCACTACCGAAGGGAATCATCCCGGATCGGCAGCCTTTGACGCCGGCCGCTTATGCTTTGCGGGGACAATCAATGAGCCTAATCGTATTTTTATGAGTAAGGCCCCCGATAGTCAGACCGGGGAGGATCGGTACACGGACTTCACGGCAGGAGATAACCCCGCAGACGCAATCGTTCTTGAGGAAAATGATATGCACGGAAGCCGCCTGCAATGGATAGCCGCCAACCGCAGGCTGCTTGCGGCAACAGAACGGGCGACATGGAGCGATACCGGTGACATTCCAACCCCTTCCACGTTTGATATGAATATCATTGAATATGCCGGAGCCAATGGATTACAGGCCCGAGGGACCAAGGAAATGATGGTCTACGCCGGACGCAGCGGAAAAACGCTCCGTGCCCTTGTCTGGACCAACAGCGATAGCGGAGAAGGGTTTATCGACATGGACATTTCCGAACAGGCGGCACACTTGTTTAGTTCGGGGATAAAGGATTTTGCGGTGGCTGATTATCCGTATCCGGTGATATGGATTGTTACCAAGGCGGGAGCGCTGATAAGTTGTACGGCAAACATAAAGTCCGGGTTTTTGGCATACGCCCGACACCCGACCGATGGATTAGTAGAGGCGGTCGCCGTATCCCCGGAACGAGACGGGGATGTTGTATTTCTGGAAGTTAAACGCGGTGATTCCCGAAACATCGAGCATCTCATTCTTGAAGACCTGGTAAACGCTGATTTTGCGGACAGCCATTACATTGACGCCGGAGAAAGCCGGACATTTAACCCTCCGACAAAGATAATTACCGGATTAGAACGCTTTGCAGGGAAGACCATCCGGGCCTTTGTTGACGGGGCGGCAGAACCGCCGGTCCGGGTTGACGATACCGGTGTCGCAGAATTTCAGGTTAATGTATCAAAAGTTCATTTGGGCTTGCCGTACAAGGCGGTCTTTTCTCCAAACACCCGGCAGATACCCGCAAACGGAACAAGCCTCGGAAAGAAGCGCCGGATTGAAAAGGTGATGATACAGTTTTATAAAAGCCTTGGAGGGCGGGTAGGAACCACCGAAGAAAAATCAGAGGAGATAATAACACAACGGTTTGGAAGTTATGTCCTGGGATCGGCCCCCGAACCATTTACCGGAGAAATAGACATTACCGTATCGGGAAATATTGACCCCGAAGGAAAAATTATAATAACCCAGGATGAACCGGTACCGTTCACCATATTGGCACTGGTCGAGCGTATCGCTGTATTGGAGGCTTGATTATGGATGGAGGCGGTTCATACGCTGAAGCGGGTGTTGCAGCGGCGGCATTAGTGGCGGATGTACTAATTGGGAATCAAGCCAATGAACTTTCCGCGGCCCAGCTTCAGGTTTCAAAAAACCAATTTGAACTAAGTCAGAAAGAGGCGGCATTGAATGCCGTTGATACGTTAAGAACGTATGATAAAGATATCGCACAGTTACGGGGAGATTACGCCCAGCTAGGGATAGACATACGTGACACGCAAACACAGATAGTCTCTTATGACCAATGGCTATCAAACTATAGTGCCCAATACGCACAGGAAGTACAGAGTAAACAGGCGCAAACAGACGCACTTAAAGCCAGTGGGAAAGAATCCTATGATGCTTTTATGAATGCGATAGGATATAGCGATGCCCTGGCAGGAGTAACCGGCAGAAAAGGCGGGGGAACATCGGCGGGAATCGCGACACAAGGCATTGATCAAAAGCTGGTCAACTATGTGGGGGCAGACAGAACGCTTGACGAAAACGGCGGCCTCTTCGGTTCTCAGCTAACCGCCGCAAACATGGAGATGGAGCAGCTTAAGGTGGATCTGGGTTTCCAGTATCAAGAAGCGGCAATGAACCGGTCTAATCTAGCGCAATCGCTTACTGAACTTCAATCCGCAAGGGCGACAACTGACACCAGCATTCAGAACGCACAGTCAAGCCAGAACAGCCTTGCCGCTTTTATACAGCGGAATTTTGGCAGCGCGTACAACGATATATATTATAGCGGAAAACAAAGTATCGAAAGAGCTTAGGAGGAACCTGTAAGACTAATAAGAGTTGACTATAACCCGTTACGGCGGAGCCAGAACAGAAAGACACAAGCGGAACTCTCTACCTTTCTCGCCGGGGATATTGACGTGGCAAAAGCACGACAAGAAAACACGGTAGAATCTCTTAAACTTCAGCAAAGAAGCCTGGACATAGCTGCAGAAAGACAAAAACTAGATACCGCAAGATTGTGGGTTAATGCGGGTTTTAAGGCACTTAATTCGGGGTTGACTTTTGCCCGTGCGGTTTCCGATACACATGACCAGCAAAATATCAAAGACGTACAAGAATTCCAGGAAAAGTATAAACACGTCGTTGATGACGCCATAATGAATGGGAATAACGGGACTATAACACTACCGGATGGACAAAAAAAATGGGTGGGTTTTGAAGATGTAAAGGTGGAAGGGGTTGAAGGGGTCACAACACTTGGTGAACTCAAGGAACAGTATTTAGCCAAAGCGAAAGAAACCTACTGGACCCCAGCGGGGGAAAAGAAGGGTATGGCTATGATAGAAAAAGCCATAACCGATACCAATTCACGAATCAGGGCCCAGGTCGAAGGCGTAGAAGTAGCTAAAAGAGACGCGCTATTCGAGGAAAATTACAAAAACGCATACGAAACCGCAGTAAAGAACAATGACTTTAGCCTGCTCCGTGACGTTATAGATTCAACGTCCGCATGGAAATCAGAGGAGGAGCGGCAAACACTTTTAGAGAGGGCCGCCGACCAATTCAAACGTGGTGTCGCCGAAGAACAGGCCTTTACCATTATGAGGGAAGAAGGCTTTGTCAAGGCGGATGAATTTATACAACAAAGCGATCTTCTTGCCAAAGACAAAGAAGCGTTAAGAGATTCCATCCAAGGGGTGGGTGATCGTGCCATATCCGCCGAAAAGACAGCCGCGAGCCAGATTTATGATAAAGTAGCCCAGAACGGCGGTACATTCAGAGACGCCTACGAGAGCGCCATAAGCACCGAAAGCCAAAACCCGGAAGTTATAGCGGCAAGGAAAGAAATTGCCCTTGAAAAGCTCGCCGAAAGCAATCAAAACCAGTTTATCAGCGAATTGATACACGCGAAAACACCGGCTGATTATGAAGCGCTTGCGAAGAAATACGAACCCGGCGGGGCATACACGCCCAACTACATAGACCAGGAGGCGCGGCAAGAGGCAAATCACCAGATGGTTAAACAGCAGATCAGCGCGGCAACTGAGGAGCGGTTTTATAACGAGGTCAACAGCGCGACACTGGAGCAGCTTAAAGCCCTTTTACCGAAATACAAAGAAGGCGGCGAGTACGAGGCTGATTATGCGGGCAGGGGGGAGCTTCAAAAGCAACATTACGATTATATCGTCAACCGGATTAGCGAAATGGAAAAGAAGCCCCAGGAAGCAAAGGGGCCGCCCTATGAAGCGACGTTGGAAATGGCCTACAAGTTCCGGGACAGGTTTTTTGAAGGGGCAAACGACCCCGCGACCGGCAAGCCGTTTACCGGGCCTGACGCACTGGCCGAAATACTCAAACTTGATCTTAAGGCGGAAGACCGGAACAAGATTACTCAACAACTGTTTGCCGGAAATGACGGTGAATTTACCCTGGCCGCCGAGGCGTTTGCGGCATGGGACGCCTACGCGCTGGCCGAAGAAGCCAAATTGACACTGAACAGCCCGGAACGCATTGAGCTTAAAAAGCGGCACGATGACACCCGGAAAATGCTCGCTCAAATGCGCTTTTCGGGACAAGTTAAACCAGAAGCTATGTTGGCGTTTGTAGAGAAAATTAAGAACAACGAAATCGCCGCAATGCTTGACAAGGGGCTTACCACCCGAAACATTGCAGAAGCCAGGCGGCAATCAATCCTCGGAGGGTTTGATCATCTGCAATATCTCCAGTATGACGAGTACGGAAACCGGCATCCGGTTTGGATAAACGGAGCGAAACAGTTGTTTAATGATCTCAATATCCGGGATACGCAGACTGTGGAGGACCTGCTTAAAGTCAGCGACTGGAAAATCGATGCTCCCAAAAATACGGATGAAAATATACTCGGTAAATTTGTGGAAAGGGAGCCCGGGGACCGCACCGGAGAAGTAATTTTCAATCTCAGGAACGGGAAAGGAGAGACCGCAACGGTCCGTGTCGGCCCGAATGGAACCTTGGAAGAAAGAGTGGAAGAAGACGGCGGCATCCGATGGATATCGTTTGACGGAAAACTATCCGAAGGAAGAACGGCGCGGATGACCCGGTACGAAGCGAAACTCCCGGCAGATATAAGAAACGAAATTGAACAGACTGTACAAATGCTTCTTGAAAAATCCAAGGCGGCTAATACAAGCCTCCAAGCGGAACAATTCGTCGATCATCTGAGATTTAACATAACCAGAGCGCTCGGGAACAGAGTATCCACCGAAACCGGCAAGGCGTATATTGAATCCAAGATTGATGAGTTTAGACAAAAAATGAATCCTGCTCCTGCTCCAGTTCCAGCCGCCCCGTCAATGCGAGGCGTTGGCAGTCAAAGAAATACGCTCAGAGGGAGGGGTCTGTAAATAACGATTATCTTGACTACATAAGAAATAAGAAATGGGCGGCGATGAGTGATCCGGCGTCTCCTGAATACCAAGCCATAGCGGAATCCCAACGGCGAGCCGCGGCGAAAAGACAGGCGTTTGATGAATACGCCGCCCGGTCGGGCGCGGAGCGGGAGGCATTTAAAAAAGCCGCGGGGGATTACTATCAGGCGCTCCGGGAAAAGCATAGCGATTACTCGGGCCTTGGGTGGGAGTTCAGGGACGAGGACTATCTTTTTATTGATGCGATACAGCCCGCCATCGAAACCGCCGAGGACCCGCAATTACTTAAAGAGCGGATAGCGGCGGCAGGGATGTATTCAAACCTGTTTCAGGTTCCGATTGGCACCGCGTTTATGAATCTTGAGAGTTTCCACCAGCAGTGGACCGGTAAGAACTTTGCAAAGAAAACGGGCTTAGAGGCGGTAGCTGACAGCATACGGTTGAATTTTGTTTCCGCCGAATACAACCGGCTTGCCAAGGAGCTTGCGAAATCAGGCGGTAATGATCCCGATCTGCTTGAGGCCGTACAGGAACACGAGCGGATGATCGACCGGCTTAAAGACCACGCGCCGAAGGTATGGCAGGACGATTATGTGAAGATGGGCGGTTGGCATGATGTGGGCCAGGCTCTCCGCAGCGTAACCACATCCATTGCCGAAAACGCCGGGCCAATCGCTGCCGGCATGGCGGCCGCGGGGCTTGCCGCGACCGGTGTCGGAGCGATAGCCGGAGCCGCGGGCCTGTCGTCAACAACTTCCGCTCTATTGGTGGCGGGGGCAAGCCGGACGGCGATAGCGGGCAGCACCTATAATTCAACCTGGGGTATCAAGTACCGGGAAATGACCAACCAGGGAATCCCCCACGATATAGCGGAGGCGTACGCAAAAATTGACGCACGGAATGAGGGAATAATCGAGGCGTTGCTGGGCGGCCTGGAATCGGCAGGCGGACGGGCTATCGCATCAGCCATTGTACCCCAAGCGGTAGCCAGGGCGACCAATCGTTGGTTTATCAGCGGGAAGATGAGCCTTGCGGCAAAGGCAACGCTCCGCTGGCTGCAAGAGGGCGTTGAGGAAGGGTCCGAAGAAGTATTGCAGGGAATCAGCAGCGGCAATGTATTTAACGAGGCGGCGGATGCGGCAAACCAACAGAGGACGGAACTGTTACGGAAAATTGCTGAGGAGCCGTTTGAAGAAATCCGCAAGGAACTTGAAAAAGAACTGGAGAACCACCCGGAGGTAGACAAAAAGCAATGGGGAGCCATTTGGCGTGAGGCCAAAGAAGGCGGTATAGCCGGTTTCCTTACCGGGATTATTCTTGGTATTCCCGTTGAAATCGTTGGATACAAGGCTGATGTACGGGCGGCGCAGGTTCTTGCGGACATAGCGAAGGATTCACCGAATATGGCCGCCTTCAAAGAAAATCTAAAAGAAGCGGAAGCGGCGGGTTTCAATAATCCGTTTACCGAAGGCTTAAAGACGGATGAAGAAACGGCCCTTCTTTCTGACATTTACCGAATTCAACAAGAACGCATGACGCCGGAAGAACGGGAAGCAAAGCAACAAGCCAGACAAAACGCCGCTACCCTCGCCGAAGTGACCGACTACAGTAACGCCGAGGTGGAATACATCGAGGAGCATGACGAGAGTGGGAAGCCAACCGGGGGCACCCAACCGGAGCTTATCACCAATGCCGAAGGCGGTATTTACCGTACCGAGGCCGGACGGCTTGAGACCAGCGAATACACGGACACCACGGAAGACGACGGCAGTATTGAAGGCCGCTACGTGGCCGGAGACCCCCGTACCCCCACGGAGGACGGAAACCAGTACGGCTATATAAACTATAGCGAAAAAGACGGCGCCATCACGATTAACGATTTCAAGATGCTTGCGGGATACGAGCGGCTCCGGGGGGAATTTTATCGGCAATTTGCGGAGGCTCATCCGGGACAGAATATCGTGTGGAACCC
>JAIRNN010000072.1 GCA_031257995.1 Spirochaetaceae bacterium
CGTCGCCCACCAATACGATGAACCGCCGTGAAAACTCCAGCGATACCAACACCGCCAAAGATTGGTACAAGAGCGGAACGGGAAAAGCGTCGCCGGGAAAGGCAAACGCGCTTCCTTAGTTGCCGCGCTTCCATTAAACCGCTATATTAATGATATGTATACCCGATTGCCCGTGCCGCAACGTATTCTCGATTTTATTGGCGAGGGCTCCTTGTTTCTCATTGCAGGGCATCGGGAACCGGACGAGGATTGCGTGGGAAGCCAGCTTGCTCTAGGGGAATTGCTGGAACGGCTTGGCAAGAAAGTGACGCTTCTTTCCGAAGGCCCGTGGGAACGTGCCGAGATCGTTTCTTTTCGGGAACGGTTCAAAGACACGGCTGACGGGTGCGACAGGCGGAATACGCGGCTCATCGTCGTTGACTGCTCTCCGCTAGAACGAGTCGGCAAACTGGGGGATGCGCTTGCGGAGTTTCCCGTTGTGTTTATCGACCACCACAAAACGGCCGCCCCTACCGGTTTGTCTTATATTAATCCGACTGCGCCGGCGGCGACATTGTTGGTGCTGATGTTGTGGGAAGCATTTGGGCAGCCGCTTACCATGGAAGCCGCCGAACACATGCTTTTCGGCCTTTGTGCCGACACGGGATTCTTCCGGCACCTTGACGCGGATGCGGAAACGCTTGCGGATGCGCAAAAACTCGCGGGGGCCGGTGCCAGCCTGAAAAAAATCTTCGCGGCGGTCAACGGTGACCGGACGTTCAATTCGCGGAAACTCTTAGGCACGGTTCTTGCCAAAGCGGAAAGTTACTATGACGGCCGGCTCATCGTTTGCACCGAAGAACGGGAAGAAACCGAACGTTTTGGCCGGGAAAACCGCGACTCGGATATGCTCTATCAGCTTTTGCAATCTGTGGGCGGCGTTGAAGCCATCGCTGTAGTACGGCAGGACACGCCGGAGAAATGCGCGATAGGTCTCCGCTCAAAAGATGCCGTTGACGTTTCAAAAATCGCGGCGGTTTTTGGCGGCGGCGGTCATAAAAATGCGGCGGGCGCGAGCGCGGAAGGACTCATCCCCGAACTCAAAGCGCGGGTCATAGCGCAGTTTGGCGAATGTTTTCGGTAACGCGGCCTTCCCTTCCGCAAACATCTCAACTTGATTCACAGAATAACAGAAATCACGGCGGGGAAAGCAGGACAGGAAAGCAGCCGACGGGAGTCGAACCCGCGTCTCCAGCTTGGGAAGCTGGGGTAATACCGTTATATGACGGCTGCACGATGAATTATCATCTCATAAGCACTCTTTTTTGTCAAGAGGTAGTGAATCGCATCGGCGTTCAGGATAAACGTGCGGAAATTCTTGATAACTTCGAACGACACAAACCGACATGAATGGAATAGCGCAACGTTCATTTCTCTGTTCGTTTTCATAGCAAACGTTCGTGTCTGTTCGTGTGGTTCGTGGCCAAAGGTCCATATTAAAAAGCTTTATCCGTTGTCTTTCCCCGGAAAATCAGACTGTTGTCGTGTTTCGCCGGATATTCGTGTATCTCGAAGGTTTCCCCGTCAAAGATGATCCGCACCTTTATGCCGTCCCGGTCTCCCGACGCGAAGGGGGCAAGGCACTCCTCAACAATCTTCTTTTCCAGAGCGGTTGTGAGCGCGAGGTTCGTGAAGAGAACACAGTCGATCTTGACCGCCTGTTCACGCGGGGTTTTCCCTTTACGCTTGGCGAGGGCCGGAATGCTTTTCTGCGGGTCGACGATCAGCGTGTAGGACGGGGATTGCCCGATAGAAAGATGCCAGCCTGACACCGGGTCTGCGTTTTCCTCCCGTCTAAAAGCCAGTGACGCGGACACTTCCCGCTTTTTCTCGCGCAAGTATGGCGAAAAGAACGTTCCCTCGATAGTGTGCGGCAATCCCGCAGCGTCCCAATAGCCGTCAACACGTTCCGAAAACCATGGCGGCATCGCAAGCGGCTTTTCCCCGGCATGTATCTGTTTGAGGATGTCGGTGTAAGAGGCAATTCGCGCATCCACGAGTCCGATAAACGTTTGATAGACCCGCGTCCGGGTCTCCGTAACCCAGCCGGTGTAAGTGCTGTTCAACAACACGATCCGCTTACCAAAACGGGTCATCGTGTAGATCTTGGGGAGGTCGATGAATTGGAGGGGCGTAACCCGGATGATTCCGTCAAGCGGGAGATACCCGATGTTTATGCTAACAGAAAGGCGTTTGTCCCGTTTCTCCGCCTCAATCTTCGCGTGAAGCCGATCTCGGAATGCCGCATTTAACGCGATCTTCTCCTCTATCTCGCTTGGCTGGGGGGGGGGTCTTCCGTGTTCAAAGGACAACGCCGCCGCATGGTAGAGCACCGTTTCCTCGGCGTAATCAACAAACTGCCTGTCGGCCAATTCCCGAAAGTCATCGGACAGGGTCCCGTCGGTCAGAAAAAAACCCGCATACTCACCGTTTCCTTCGGCACTGTCATACAAGATGAAAAAGTTTTTGGCTGCCGTAATCGTATAGTGAAAGAGTTTTTTGTCGTATTTGCCGAAGCGTTCCCGGATAAAGGCCGCGAACGCTTCCGAGAGCCCGTCGAAGGCGGCCTCGTCAAGCGAGATCGTCCCCAAAAACACCTTGGGCAGTCCGGTTCTCCCTGGGAGGTAATCACGCTTCTGGTACGTCCAGAGTTCCACCGGATAGAGGGTAAACTCACATACTTCCCCGTTCCGCATGATCCGCAGCGTACATTCGCCTTCCAAAATATTAAAATCGGGGATCTCATACGTTGTCCCTTCCTCCTTCTCCCGGCCGTTCCACCAGAACCCGCGCAATGCGATGTCGAGGATTTTCCCCCGTATGCCCCGTTCTCCGTTTCGGGGAAGCAGCGAGCCGGGCGCGAAGGAAAGCGGAACCGCGCGAAACGTCCACACTTCGTCAAAAATCGCCTTTGTCCAGTAGCCGGTTTCGCCGTCCGCGTTGATGCCCGCCACGCGCAGTTCCCGCGCCCCGTTGCCCTCCCCGTTTTGCAGGATGGTAATATGGCGGGAAAGGGCGGCGCGGTTGCCATCGGCACGGTTCCCCTCGTCCAGCGGAATGGGCGGCTGGGCGCGCCAGTCTTCAGCGGGGAGGCCCCATTCGGTCAGATTGGAAAAAAAATTGGTGCCGGAAAGATCGGATTGATAGGGAACGTAGGTATACTTGAAAAACATCGGGTCGCAGCCCACGATGTCGAAGTCGGCGATACGGGTGTACATTTCCCCCGCGTCATTCATCACGAAGAGGGTAGACGCGCTCGCGGAAAGGGCGACCGCCTTAAACGCACCCCGCTCAGGGCCGATATAGTTCCTGCTAAAATCGCTGCGTAACCCGGCATCCGCATACACTATCTCTTGCCCGTCCTCAAGCAGCATGTACGTAGTGGCGATTTCCATCGTGCCGTTGTGGTGTTGGTTGCCGAAAGGGTCCTCGTAGTAGAGGACATGGGTGTTCCGTTTCCCCAGCGCCCACGCCTTGTTTCGTACGGCGCGTTCATCAAGAAACAATTGCTCCTCAATCGGCCAGCCCTGCCGGTCAAGCCACACTCCGCTCTTGTGGGCGATGGTGAGATCAAAGCAATACCGGTAAAAACCGCCCTCGTCTGAGAGAGCAACGAGCTCGTCGGCATCGGCGGAGATCTCAACGATCTTTTTTGGTTTGTGGAATCCCCATTTCCATAAATTGTGGGGCAGCCCTGTCTCCTGGAAAAGCGTCCATGAGACCGGTTCCGTGGCGGGGTCGATGCTCTTGTGCCATATCAAACCGCCATAGAGGATATAGTAATGGTAGGCGTTGAAAGTCTGGGTGCGCGTTTTGATAAAGACCGCGTCGGGGAACACACCGTTTATGCTTTCATATTTAAGCGCGGTCTCGGCATTCAGTCCGGCTGGATACCGGAATGAGTCGCGCGCGCTTCTCGATGAAGCACACGAAGAGAACAAGAGGGCGGCAAGAATCGTTAAGGTTATCGTTTTCCGGATCATAGTTTCCATTATGGATAAACTTGCGCGTTAGTGTCAATTGTACGTTCCCCGCAATACATCACAAGGGCAGGATCAGAGGACGGGGGGCTGCAGCCCCAAAGGTCTGGGCCTGAAGACCCAAAAGAAGAATTAACATCGGGTTTGCGACTAAAAACTCCGTGTTACTCTAGGGCAATGCGCTGTGCGCATTGCCAGAACTCTGTGGTTATATTCTTTTTACTGTGACAGCGTGCCGGCAGGCAGGAGTAACGCCGCCGCAGACAACGGAAGTCCGTTCCCCAATACGCCGCAACCACGGGACACCCTTTCGGGGCCGAAGCCTACACCAACCCCGCCTCCTTAAACGCTTCGAACAGGATGTGCGGGGTGAGGGGGATACGGTTGACCGCTACGCCGGTCGCGTGAAAGACCGCGTTGCGGATGGCCGCCGCGCCGCTCACTGTGGGAGGTTCGCCCAGAGCCTTGGTGCCGAAGGGACTCGTGGGTTCCGGGTTCTCCACGAAGATGGCCTTGAACGGCGGGTGGTCCAGCATCGTGGGCAGCTTGTAGTCCAGGAGGTTCGCGTTAAGGGGTTTTCCGGTTGCGGGGTCGTAGAGGAGTTCCTCGCTCATACCGAAACCCGCCGCCATACTCATGCCGCCGTGCACCTGTCCCTCGGCGAGGAGCGGGTTGATGAGGCGGCCCGCGTCGTGGCAGTTCACCATGTTCACGAGGCGCACTTTGGCAAGCGGGATGTCCACCTCGACCTCGGCAAACGTACAACCGAAACTGTAGGCGTTGGTCTTGACCTGCGCCGTGGACTCGGCGGTGATATGCTCGGCGTATTCGGTGTGGTAGAGCGTGTCTGTCGCGACTTCGCTCAAAGGGCAGAGGACACGGTTCGCGCTGTTCACGATGTTCCCGCCAACAAGGTCCAGACTCCCCGCCGGAAGCCCGGTATAGCGGGCGGCATGAACGAGGATTTTTTCGCGCAAGAGACGGGTCGCCTGAACGATAGCCGCGCTTCCCACATAGGTCTGGCGCGACCCGTAGGCCCCGGTGCCAAACGGGGTAACGTCGGTGTCCTGCGTGGTAACGGCGTGAACGTCTTCCCAGCGGATACCAATCGCGTCCGCCGCCATCTGGGTGAAGACCGTGTCCGCGCCCTGCCCAATCTCCGTCTCGGCAAGCTGAATCTGCACACTGCCGTCCTGATTCAACACCATGCGGCAGGCGGACACTTCAATCGAGATGGGCCACACCGCCGTGTTGTACCAGAAAAGCGCCATGCCCACGCCGCGCCGGACGGGACCTGAGTCATTGCGATAGGCCGCGCGTTTCCGGTCCCAGTCGATGTACGCCTTCCCTTTTTCGACACACTGCTCAAACGAGGGAAAAAAGTTCTTGTTTTTGGAGAACGGATCGACATAGCCCACAGGCATGAGGTTCTTGAAACGGAATGCTATCGGGTCCAGCCTGAGTTTCGCGGCGATGTCTTCCATGTGGGACTCGATGGCAAACACGGTCTGCGGCGTCCCGTAACCCCGCATCGCCCCGCCGGTCGCCGTGTTCGTGTAGACCGTCCATATCTCGCACTTCCGCGCCGCATCGTTCCGGTTGTACAACTGGCGGAACACATTGGTTCCCTTGGCCGCAATGCTGTGTCCGTGCGACCCGTATGCCCCCTGGTTAGAATAAGCCTCGTAACTGCGGGCAACGAATGTCCCGTCGGGCCGGAGAAAACTCCGCAAACGCATTTTCAACCCATGCCGGACGCGCGTCCCGAAAAACACCTCTTCCCGCGACAACTCCAGTTTCACCGTCCGTCCGCCGACCAAGGTGGTAAGCCACGCGTTGAGCGGTTCGTAAAGCGCGTCCTGCTTGTTGCCAAACCCGCCGCCGACGAAGGGCTTTATCACCCGTACCTTGCCCCAGGGAAGGCCCAGCGCCTGCGCGATGATGCGGCGCGCGATGTGGGGAATCTGCGTGGACGACACCACGACAACGCGCCCCTTCTCCATATACGCGAAAGAGACGGCGTTTTCGATATGGCAATGCTGAACAACGGGTGTCCGGTAAACCGCTTCAACCTCAATGAGCCCCTCCTCCCTCACCGCCGCGTCAAAATCCCCGTCCGCAATCGCCGTGTGTTTCAGCACGTTCCCCGGCGATCCCTCGTGCAGCCTCGCCGCTCCCTCCGCCATTGCGTCTTCCACCGTGAGCAGCGGCGGATACTCCTCGTATTCCACCTTTATCGCCCGCAGCGCCCGTGACGCGGCCACCTCATCCTCGGCAATCACCGCCGCGATGTCGTCGCCGTAGAGCCGGACCCGCGTGTTGAGCAATTTCCGGTCGGCGGGATCCTGATGGGCTGGATCCGTTGACCACGGGTGGCCCGCCGTTGGGAATGGCCGGTCCGGCGCGTCAAAACAGGTAACAACCTTCACCACGCCGGGCAGCCTCGCCGCCGCCGCCGTGTCGATCTTCTTCACCAGCCCGTTCGCAACCGTTGAATGGAGGATTCGCGCCACGAGGACATTCCTCTCGCAGAGATCATCGGTATACTTGGCCCGCCCCGTCACCTTCTCAAATGCGTCAACCCGCGGAATACTCTTGCCCACACACATCTTGGTAAGTATACCACAAAATCACGTTAAGCGCAGATAGCAAACCATAAAAACCACAGATGAACAGAGATAGACGCGGATAAACACAGATGAATAAGGGCGCGAAGCGAAAAATCCGCGTTCATCCGTCACGTCTGTGCCGCCATTTGGCGCCATCTGTGGTTAAACGTAATTTTTCATCTTTTTCGCGCTTTTTCCCCGTCATATTAAAGCAGGACGGCTGACAACCGCATATATAGTGTACGGAGGTTTTTATATGAATAAACCGCGAAAGTTACAACAAAACGTCTGGTACAAAGTGGGGTCGGAGGTCAATATCGGCGAACCCTTGTTCAAGCTACCGGCGGTCATCGTGTTGCTCCACCGCGTGCTCCGCGAGACGAAAGCGCGTTACGGCTTCGAGATGCGCAGACTCAGGCTTGAGGGGGCGTGGCTCACGTTCTACATCAAGTCCGACGACAGCTTTATGCTGCCGCTGATAATGCAGCTGCTGAAACAAACGTTTTCCCTGCGGTTCAACATAATGGTTGGGAGGAAAGGGCACGTTTGGGGCGAGCGGTACGAGTCGGAGATCTTGGACGGGGAGCCGCCAATGGATGCGGAAATGGTGGACTGGGCGGCGATAGACAAGTCGGCAAACACGCCGATAGCAGGGGCGATGGCCTACATCTTGAGTTGGGACAGCCTTAGGTCGCCCGGGATGACGATAACGACCCGGTTTTCGGCCCGAAACGCTTCTAAACCAGAGTCTCCACCCGGCTAACCGCCCGCTTTACGGCCCAAAAAGGGGTTACAGACCGCCTCAATCACGTTGGCTGCAGATAGCCGCAAGATAAGTCTGCCCACACCGCAACATGAGGTATTGAAACAGCCTCTTTTGTGACAGCGTATCGGCAAGAAGCGCATCTACCGAAAAAAACTTCCTCTTTTTTCACAAAATCGCGTTCAAATCGTGCCTCCCACTTGACAAAATTTTTTCAATTTTATACCCTATTGTTCCGATAGGGATTATATGCCAGCGTTTGATATTAAATTGTTGATCGAGTTCTTTCCGGTGATTCTCTCCGCCTTGCCGGTTACGTTGAAATTGGCGGGAATCGCCGCGTTTTTTGGGTTACTCTTCGGCGCGTTGATGGCGGTGGTGCGGGTTGAGCGGGTTCCCGTGTTGCGGCAGTTGGCCGCTTTCCTCGTCTCGTTCATACGAGGAACGCCGATACTCATCCAGATGTTTGTCACCTACTACGGCCTCCCGGTTCTGCTGTTGCCGCTGGGAATAAACATTATGCGGGCGGACAAGATGCTCTTTATCTACATCACGTTCAGCCTCAACGCCTCCGCGTTCTTTTCGGAGATGATCCGTTCGGCGATTCTGGGGGTGCCGCGTGACCAGTGGGATGCGGCTCAGGCGATTGGGCACACCAAACTCCAGAACTATCTCCGCATAATCGCGCCGCAAGCCGTGGTTATCGCCATTCCCAGCGTGGGAGTGATGTTTGTGAGCCTCTTGCAGGACACGGCGCTCACCATCGTGATGGGCGTGTGGGACGTGCTGGGGCGGGCGCAGGCCTTGGGGCGGCATTCTCTCCATCTTATGGAAGCGTACGTCGATGCCGCAATCATCTTTGTTGTGCTGTCGTTCGCCATTCAACAAATCTTTGCGTACATTGAAAAAAAGACACAGACCAAAAGAAAACGGGAGAAATAGGCGGGAAACCGCTTAATTATATTTAAGGAGGCTTTATGAAAAAAGCATTGGTTTTCGTTATCGTTTTGGCCGTCGCGGGACAAGGACTCGTATACGCGACAGGGTCGGCTGAGCAGAAAGGGTCGGGTGACGCGGGCAAGGTTACAAAGATTGTAGTTGGTACCGGGAACAAGTACGAGCCCTATTGCTATGCGGACGCGCAGGGCAATCTTATCGGGTATGACTACAAGGTGCTGGAAGAGGTTGACCGGCGGCTGCCGCAGTACGAGTTCACCTACGAGGTATTCGACTTTGCCAACATCCTCATCGCGCTGGGTACGGGCAAGGTCGACATCGGCGCGCATGAATACGAGGAAAACCCCGAACGCCGCGCGGCCTATCTCTACGGCGATGAACGTTACAGCGACTATGACAGTTGGCTCACGGTCAATGCGGACGGCCCCTGGGCAAACGTCAACTCGGTTGACGAGCTTGCGGGCAACCCAAACGCCGTCTTCGGCGTGAGTCTCGGTTCAAACCACGAGGCCTTTGCCAGAACCTACAACCGAACCCACGACGCGGCGCACCAACTCACCATTCAGACCTACACGGAAAACGCGGTGTGGGGCGAGAATCTGAAATCGGGCCGCTTCTCTGCCGGGTTGTCTATGCTCGTGGACATTGACCGCTACATCAAGATCACGCCGGGGCTCAACCTCATCCCGCGCGGCGACAAACCGGTCATCGAGTCTGGCGCGTATTTCATATTCGCTAAGAACAATCCGGCCCTGAAAGAGGCGGTGGACGGCGCCCTGCGCGACATGAAGGCGGACGGTACCCTCACTCGTATCTACAAGGAAGCCGTCCTCGACTATTACGCCAACCTCTAGCCCCGAAGGGACTTCTCTTGGGAGGGGGGCGGCGTGGCGGGAAAGGACGGCGCGTTCCCCCTCCGGGGAACAGGATGCCCCGCATCGTGGATGGGCCGGCCCACGGTGCTTGGGCGGGCCGGTAGAAAGTTTTCTCTCGGTCAGGAGAGAGTTCTCGGCTTGCAGTATGCAAGTCAAAGGAATTAACCGCTAAGGCGAAGAAGGCGAATTAAGGATGGAAGCGTACTGGTTTGATAGCCTATCGGCAAAAACCCTTCTTCGCCTTCGTGCGCCTTTGCGGTTAAATTTAGGGCGTTTGCGGGTTCGTTTAGCGTAGGGTGTGGGAGCGGGGCCGTGTGCTCGTTCCCGTAGGGAACGCCGCGCCTTTGTCAAACTTAAGCCGGGCTCTAGAAACCCACGAGTGGAGGAGGTAAGAGATGGATTTTGATGTTGTGTTTTTTGGGGAAGCTCTGCTTGCGGCGGTTCGCGCGGTGCCTCGCGCGCTTTTTATGGTGTTTTGTACGCTGGTGTTCGGGACGGTGCTGGGGACGCCGGTCGCGCTGGTTCGATTTTACCATGTGCCGTATCTGGCGGCCTTCTTTGAAGGGCTGTTCACGGTTCTGCGCGGTATTCCTTATCTGATTTTTCTTCTCACATTCTATCTGGTGTTCGGGCGGTACCCGGATCTTGATATTCTCTTCGTGGCGATTCTGGCGATTGGGCTCTGTTATTCCGTGCAAATATCGGAGTCGATTCGCGGGGCGCTTGAGTCTATCGGGCGGGAGCAGTTTGACGCGGCGTATGCGGTGGGGCATACGGGGGCTCAAGCCTTTGGGCGTATCATTCTTCCGCAGTTGATCCCGGCGGCGCTTCCGCCTTTGTCAAACGTGTTTATCTGGATACTGAAATCGCTGCCGGCGGCGAGTATGATCGGGGTCAACGACATTCTCAACTCCGCGTTGAGCGAGGCGACGATCAACTACCGTTATCTGGAGGCGTATCTTGCGGCGGGGCTGATTTTTTGGGTGCTGTTTATCATCGCGGAGAGGATTTTCCTCGCGATTGAAAAGAATATTTTATCAAAGACGACAAAGGGGACGGTTTAGATGGTGTTGGAAATTAAGCAAATACGGAAGTCGTTCGGCACAAACCATGTGCTGCGCGGCATTGATTTAGATGTGGACGAGGGGGATGTGGTCGCGCTGTTGGGGCCGTCGGGGTCGGGGAAGACGACGCTGTTGCGCTGCATCAACTTTCTGGAGAGGGCGGAGGCGGGGTCTATTCGTATCGACGGGTTGAGCGCCGACTTTGCGAAGGTTGGCGGCAAGGAAAAGATCGCCCTGCGGCGGAAGACGGCGATGGTGTTTCAGAGTTACGCGCTTTTTGCCAACAAGAGCGCGGGGGAGAACATCATGGAGGGGCTCTTGGTCTCCAAGAAGATGGATAAGGACGAGGCGCGTTCGATTGCCGAGCATTTTCTGGACCGGGTGGGTCTGGGGGACCGGTTTGACGCGCGGCCGTTTGAACTTTCGGGCGGCCAGCAACAGCGGGTCGGCATCGCCCGCGCTCTCGCGTTGAACCCCAAGGTGCTGTTGTTCGACGAACCGACCAGCGCCCTTGATCCCGAAATGGTCAACGACATTCTCGACGTGATCCGCGATGTGGCCAAGAGCGGGGTTACGATGATCATCGTCACGCACGAGATGCAGTTTGCCTATGAAGCCGCAAGCCGCGTGGTCTTTATCGACAAGGGCGAGATCGTGGAACAGGGCAGCGCGCGGGATGTCTTCGACCACACCAAGGAGGAACGCACCAAACAGTTTCTCCAGCGTTTCAACCTCGTGCGCGACACGGAGTACTATATTTGAGGAGAAGAAGACGGTATGAGCGCCGGTAAAATGTCCGCATGAACCATAGGGGACGTTTCTATTGAACATTAGACTTGTTCAACAACCCGGTTGGTTGTCGCGGACTAATGTCCGTTTCAAGTCTTGCAGTTTTTCAGGCGAAACTTTACAAAACCGCATTTTTAGCGGAAGCTGTTTAGAAACTTGGGTCAAGGGCGAAATATGTTGACTATATAGTTGTTCTACTATAACTATTCCGCCGTCTTTGTTACCGGGGGCGTTGCGGGGGCTGCCGGGGCCCTGTTGCTTTTATTTACCCGGCAAAACATTCTTGGGGCCCACACCGTGTTGCGGAAATGGCAGAAACGCGCCCAATGTTTCGCGCGCGGCATTGGATGCCCCGCAGAAGGGGTAGCGGAAGGCGCAAGACCGTAGCGAGGGGTCGGCAACTATGTTGCCGAGACTTCCCCCACCTGATTAGCAGACAACGTTTTTCGCCCACTACCGAAACTTGAGGTTTCTAAACAACTTTGTTGGCAATGCGGTTATGGCGGCTTCCCTCTGCCTGTAAAACCGGGTATAATTGACGCTTAATGAGAATGTCCGCATAACAGAATGGGCTTTAAGGAAAATGCGAAAGACAATGGGTATGGGCGGTGTGTCCATCAGGTTGGGGGTGCTTGCCGGGTTGCTGGTTCTCACCGGGTTTCTCTATGCAGTGTTTTATCTGGGGGTTCCGCTTTGGGGCAAGCGCGATTTTGCCGTCCGCTTTCAGAAAGAGCTTCGTGAGTATGACGCGCTGTTTGAAGCGGTACTGGAGACATCAACTGGGGCATCGATGGAAATGCGGCATGACGATCTGCTCAAAAAGAAACTCGCGGTAATCGGGAGGCTAAACGGCAATCCGCAATTTTCAACATTGCAGACAACGCTTTCTTTGTTAAAACGCGAGCGCGTGTTTGCAAGGTATGACCGGAATTTTCGCGATCAATACGAGGAGGATTTGGGTACCGCCGAAAAAAAGTATCCCGCGACTGTCCAGTTGCAGGCTTTGTCCACGGAAACCGCGTTGAAAGACGGCCTTTCTACCATTGCGGACGCGCTGAATGTCGGGGCGCTCATCGAAACATTTCTCGCGGCGGTGATAGAACCTTATAGCGGCAAGGCGCGGGAACATCTGCTGGTGGATGCCGCGCTGCTTTCGATTGTGCGCGGCACAAGCGGCGGCGAATACCGGGACACGAACGCCGTGCTGTATCCGTTGGACTTGCGGATGGCCGAATCGATGAACACGTTCCGGTTTGCCGCCGAATACGCCTACGATGCGGGGGATTTTTCGCTGTCATCGCGCTTGTTTGCCGCATTGCCCGACGAGGGGGCGTTAGAGCGGGCGGGCGACGCGCTGTTTTTGGGCGGCGATACGGACGGGGCCCGCGAACTCTGGCGGCTTTCGGCAGACGCGAACAGTTTATACAACTATGCGTCATTGTCGGAGGATACCGCCGAACGGATAACGACTCTCGAAGCATTGCTGGCGCAGTATGCAGATCCGTCCGATCCCTCTTTTATTGCCGCCCTGATCCTGTATACCCGCCTTTTAAGCGATGATCGCGCCGCCGCCGTGCTGGGGACATCCCCTTACACTTCGCAAAATCCTCTGCTTGATCTGGAGTTGTGGCGGCGCACAGAGAAAAACTACCCTGCCGACCGCGCCCTCGCCGGAATGTGGCTCTTGGTAGGCCGCCATATCGAAGAACCTCCGGTCTATGAATACGCCTCGTGGTACTTTGGCCGGAAACGTCAATACGAAGAACTGGCCCTGTTGCTCAAAAACGCCGCTCTACAAGGCATCGCCGCCTCCGATTACCGGATGCCGCAATACTGGCAGATCATGCTGGACGCGCGGGCGCAACAGGATCACGTCCGCGAGGCACTTGCCGCCTTCCGCTATGGGTCGGGTGAACAGCCGTGGTTTGTCGGCGCGAACATCGGCCGCCTGTATGAGGCGGAACGTTCATGGGAAAACGCCGTAGACCACTACCGGGCCGCACTCGCTAACGCGCCCGATAACCCGGACAAATCCCGCCTCTTACAGCGGATCGCCGTATGCCTCTCGGCACAGGGCAGAAACGGCGAGGCGTTTGCCGCCCTGGAAGAGGCCGTGTCCCTTGATCCCGCGAACCTGACTGCCCGTTCTGCGTTGAACGGCACGCGTTAATCGCTTGAATCACGTTAATCACAGATGCGGCCTCTCCGAGATAAACGCATAGAAAGAAAATTTTACCAACGGGCCTTTGGCCCGCAACCACACGAAAAACACGAACATTCGCTCAGGCGGTCCGCGCCGTCTGCTCGTGAAGGCTCACGTTTAAATACTCGCGATCCTGCTTCAAACCCACGATTTTTTCATCTTTTTCATCGTTTTTTCCCGTCAAAATAAAGCAAACGGGCTCACAACCGCATATATATACACGGAGGCATTGTATATGCGGCAAGAAAGAGCATTGGCAGAAAATGTCTGGTACTGGGTGCAAACGTCGGTTAATATCAGCGAGCCACTGTTCCGGCTGCCGGAAGCCAAAGCGCTTTTCCTTCGCGTACTTGGCAAGACGGAAAGGCGTTACGGCTTCGGGATACGCGGGCTTGTCATTGGGGGCGGAAGCGTGTTGTTCTTTATCAAGCCCACCGACGGCCTCCAGCTTCCGCTGATAATGCAGCGGCTGAAACAAACGTTTGCTGTCCGGCTTAACGTGCTGACGGGGAGGCAGGGACACGTTTGGGGGGAACGGTACTGGTCGGAGATACTGGCAGGGGAACCGCCCGGGTGGGCGGCGGTGGACTGGGCGGAGGCGGAAGCGTTTGTGGCGGCCACGCCGATAGAGGAGATATTGACGTATAAGTTGAGTTGGGGCAGCCCCCGGACGAACGGGAAGGCCAAAGGGAACCGTCTTTCGTTGGAGATAACC
>JAIRNN010000069.1 GCA_031257995.1 Spirochaetaceae bacterium
AGGTCGAGCAGGTCGTCATCGTCTATGGATTCAACGGACTCCTTGCGCTCAAAGAAACTTTTCCGCAGCCCTTCAACGGGATAGCTCATGGCGACTTCGTATATAAGCCCGATCTGCCATTCATTGAGGGCGCGGATAGT
Source organism: Spirochaetaceae bacterium (assembly GCA_031257995.1). Classification (GTDB taxonomy): domain Bacteria; phylum Spirochaetota; class Spirochaetia; order Treponematales; family Breznakiellaceae; genus JAIRNN01. The sequence goes on from JAIRNN010000069.1 coordinate 141, forward strand.
TTTACTCGCTGGAGAGACCCCCAAATGTTCCGCCGTCCACAGGGTCATCAACGCCCGTTTCGGCAGGTACTCGCTGATCTGCTGATGTTTCTCCCTCGTCAAAGCATTTTTCAACCTGTCCACGAAAGGAATACGCCTTGCTGTAGAATTCCGCCAGGAATTTACGGCTCGGCACCTCCGTGAACGAGAAGAATTTGTTGGCTTTCCTGGCGTTTTCGTACCATTCAGGGCCGGAAACAACCATAACATCCAGCGTCGCCGTCATAATGTTTTCGGTTTCGCTGGCTTCGTCAAAAGCCTCCACCGGCTTGTAATCGCGGCGGTAGGCCGCTATTTTTCCGATGGCGATCACGTCTTTGGGCTTCGGGTATTTTACCGTGAATGTCCCCCGGCTGGTTTCTATCTCGTCGGTGACATCCTTGCCCATCACCATTTTGGTGAAAAAATCGTCCTTTTCTTCCCCGGTCAGTTTCTCCACCTTCTTTTCGGTGTCGATTGCGTCAACCGCTTTCATTCATCACTCCTTTAATCCTTGTCCCAGGACAAAGCCCTCATGGAGACGTTGTGCCGCACATAGGCATTGCCCTCCGACTGAACCCCGTTGGATGTCACCAGGACCCCCGTAAATTTGGCTACAATCCTGCCGTTCTTTTTGTCATAAAAATCAAGGTAGGAATATCTTTCGACTGCTGCGTTGGTGTCGTCCATAAAATCGGCGCGGCTTGGAATGTCGCTTTCCAGCGGCGTAGCGCTCATTGCGGTACCCGCCTCCGGCGCGTTTGTAAGCGAAGTTTTTACTGCCGGTATAAACGCCCCGATCTGGATGTTGCAGGTATAGCCCTGCGGGTCGATGGCTATCGGCCCCAGGTTTCCAAGGCATACCGCCTCCTGCACGCTAAAATCTTCCGTTGCCTGGAAGCTGGTAACATACCCGATCGTGTTGCTTGGGGATGTCGCGTCGGCGGTTTTTGAAACACGCACGAAACAGTTATAGCCCCTGGCTATCGTTTGCCCTTTAATGTCCGGTTTCATTGCTGCTGCCATAATTCCCTCCTTACACCTCTACCGAGGCGGTGTCGTAAATATAGTTGTACGCCGTGATGAAGAAGAAGTTTTGCGGAGCCGTGAGGTTCCGGTTAAACTCGATGTAGGTCTTGTCGCCGCTCTTTCGGACAATGATACCCCACACGTTCTCCCCTTTGTCATTCGGGACGACAAGCCCGTCCGTTCTCCACATCCGCGCCGTGTTTTGCAGGATTTCCACCGCCGCGCCGCCTTTGTCCAGTCCGGGCCGCCCCACGTTCTTGCTGTAGTTGTTGCGAAGGTCGCGGTTCATGTACAAATCCTCGCGCACCATCGACCGCTCCACAAGCTGCAACTGGCTGCCGCCCTGGTAGGTGGTCATGGCCCGGATAACCGCGAGCCGGTTATCGTCCGTGGTTCCGCAGCAAAGCACGCCGCCCTTGATGAGCTTCTCCATTTCGGGGATTTTGAGTTTGACCAGGAATTGGTTCACGCTCAAATTTTTCCAGGTGAGCGGCTCGTTGACCGACACCGCGCACTCCATGCCGAGGAGCATACAGGCGACATACGAAGCCGGTATATCCTCCGCTTCCCCGGTGAGCGGGGAGTTGACGTTCGCGGCGGGGTAAACGTAGGAGCCGTACTTGCTGTTAAGCGATTTTGCGTTTGCCAAAGCATCCGCCATAGCCTCGCCTTTTGCGCCGCCCACAAAATACGTCCGCTCTTTCCGGTTCACCGTGCTTGACATGAGCGCGCAATGGTTGCCGATAAGCACGTGCACGGCATGATCTGTGGAAGGCGAGGAAACAATCTGTACATTCTCTGTTTCCAGTTTGCCCAGAGCTTCGTTCCAGTCGGCTATGGTGTAGGTTCCCGCCGTTGCCCCGGTGAAGTAGACAAAATCGGCGTCGACATCGGGCATGGTGTTTGCCGCTCCTTCTTCCTTTTCCACGTTGCCCTTGCCAATGTAGCAGGAATTGTTAAGCGCGGAAACAAGGGCGTAGAGGTCGCTTTTCAGGGTTTGCGCCGCGGTCTTTATGTCGACGCCGGTAACCGCGTCAAGCTGGTTCGATGCGACATTCGATTCCGTTTCAAGCTGGACGGCGGCAAACTTTCCGGTGTCGTTAAGACGGGCGACAACCTGCTCAATCGTGGGGAAGTCTTCAAAACTGACTTCGATGCTGTCCCCCGTTGCGCCGGCAACGGACACGGCAAGTTTTTCATTGTCGATGGTTGCCGTGGCCGCGCTTCCCGCTCCGGTGTAGAGCAGGGAGATTGATTCCTTGCCGATGTTGTCTATGGTTTCCTTCGTGTCGTCGTCGCCCCTGAAAATGAAAACAGCCTTTTTCGTCCCCGCGTCCGTCCCCGCCGAAAGCTGCATTTTAAGCTGGTTGGCCGGAACGCCGTACACGGCGGATTTCAGGTTGAGAATGATGTTTGAGCCGGATTTCATCTGCCGCTCCGCCTGTTTATTGTCGTTCACAACCATTGCGAAAATTTTCTGCGGGGTGTAATCCGGGGAAGGATTGAAGGCAAGGGCGACCGCCTTCAAAAGCTCGCCGTCGCCGAGAATCTCCTGCGCTTCCCTGGGAGAGGCGAATTCGTTCAACACGCCCGCTTTGCCCATGCTGGATTTTCCGAGTATGACGCCATTCCCCGCCGAAATGCCGCCCTGCCCGCCGATTGCCGCGCTGCGCGAATACGCGCCCGGCACATAATGCTCCGTTCTTTGCCCTGCGGAGATGAATACCGCTGGTCCTACGCCCATCGTATGCCTCCTACCTGACCTGTTTCTTGAGGAGGGCTTTCACCGTGCTCTCCCAATCCTCAAAACTCATGATCTTTGTTTTATACAGCGACCGCACAAGCTCGCCGATACCCGCGCCCTGCGGGGCGCGTCCAAGATACTGGTCTGCCGTCATTTTTTGACGGACATCCTGCTCTTTCCTGTTTTCATCGCCCTGATTCTGCCCGTCGGGGCTGCCGGGGGTATCTTCAGGCGGCGCATCGGGGCCGGGCGGGGGTTCGCTATTCCTCTCCGCCTGGTTCCTCGCAATCTCCTCCGCCGATAACAACGCTCCGGTTTGTTCCTGCCTGTCCTTTAACATGGTTAATGACCTCCATAAAATCTATATTTTCATCGTCCAATTCAGTGTCGATGACGGTTTGCCCAATCGTGTAATCCGCTTCAAAGGCGATATACGCCCCCCAAAGCTCAATGCCGAATTCGCCGTTAAAGTTGTTGCTCCGCTGGCCGCTTACGGTATGGTCGAAAAGCGAAAAATCATTTTCCCCATACAGTTTTTCAAATGATTCTTTCATAAAGCCGCACACATAAAGCCGGACCGCCTCATAAAGCTCGTTTTTCAACTGTATATTTTCCGCCCATATCTCTATGGCGATTCTGTCCTGTCTGCGTATCGTGCTTGATATTCCGTAGACGCGTCCTTTTTGGTTGACCGCCTCGCGGATCGCCCGGTATTTTTCCGGCGTCATCATCATAAATCCGTCCTGTTCCAGCAGGCTTTTTTCCCCCGGTTCAGACGGGTTCACATATTCCGGCGTTAGTTCTATATCCTGGAGTTCCACAAGATCCTCAAGCTCGGCGGGCTTTCCCTCGTCAAGCGTCGCTACCACCACGGAAGGGAAAAGGCTTGTTTTCAGTTTTTCCCCGGAGATTGAATTGAGGAGCAACCGCGCAAAGGGGTGTTTGTTCGTGACGCTTACGGCGACATTCTTGTAGAAATTCGCAACCCCCAGGGCGCTAAAATAATCCTGCAAAGATTTTACAATGGCCTGCTCCAGGATTAGCCCTTTATTCAGGAAGAAAATCATAAGCCCAAATCCTCCCTGACGGCGCTGTCAATTATGTCATTGACCGTTTCCTGCGTTACGCCGGCAACCGCCCGTGTGACCGGCCGCGCCCGCGTTGCCGGCCTAATCCATCCGGTCGCGCCCGGAGCCGCGGATATGACACGGAAGGTGAGATACCCCGCCGCTTTGCCGTTTTGGCCTGACATGCTGGACATACCGACCATGTTGTCGGTGATGCCTTCCCCCATGTCGGCGGCAAGCCTGTCGCCCCACGGCCTGCTTCCCAAAACATCGCTGTACTGCGCCCTGCCGACCATTTCCCCGCTGGCGTTTTCCGTCTTAAAATCTGACTTGTCGGCGGACACGGTTGTTTTGGTTTGCCGGAATTTCTTTTTGTTTTTGACGATTTTATAGACCGATTCCGGCATGATATTTCTGAAACCAACCGTTCGCGGGGTCCCCCAGCGGAACGGCACAATCAGATACGGATAGCCCCTGTTCTTTCCGGTATGAGCCACTCGCGAACGGGGGCCAAAGGGATGCGTGGTTTTCATGTCCAGTTCATCCGTGCCGTTTTCGATCCACTCCGCTACCTTTGCCTCGCTGTAAATCTCGTAATCAAACGGGCCTTTCCGGTCAATCTTTATGCTCCGCGCGTATTTCCCGCCGGGGTTTTTAAGGCTTTCAATTCCAGGCAAGCTGCCGCCTCTTGCAAAACTCTGCCATGTTCCCCTGACAAGACCTGCGGAGGCTTGCATGGCCGACGAAACTCCCGGCATACTGCCTTCGCCAAACCGCGCCAACGCCATTTGAAGCTGGAGGAGAACGTCATTGTCCATGGTGATATTCAGCTTAACCATTTTGATTTACCCCCCTACTTTCCTGGAAAGCCGCGAAACTTTGGAGTATTACTTTGCGCGGCAACCGCTGATCCTCGCCGGTGCGCAACTGCGGGATGTTCTTTGCCACGCGGTAAGTAGGCCGGTATTGATAACAGATAGACATATACGCCCCCGCCTCCGGTCTGTTTTCGCCTGTCCAGTGCAGACGGTTTGTTCCCGCAAGAATGAAGTCTGCGCCTTCCCGGTACTCCCCGCCCTGCGTCTCAAGGCTGTCTACCTTCGATACAAAGAATTCAGGAATAATATCGTCCGTGTCCCCGTCTGCGCGGGGAAG
>JAIRNN010000129.1 GCA_031257995.1 Spirochaetaceae bacterium
TTCCTTTTTCGACGCCTTCCGGTAACGAGGCCTGTATTCCCTTGTTACCGCCTGTTTTTCTTTCATGTTTAACCCCGTTCGGATGCCCTCCTTCGTTCCCCCTTATTTTAATTTGGGTAACAGTGCCAACAAGTTGACGTTTCTATTTGAGGCATGATCCCTTTTCGGTAACATTTTTTATGAGGCAACGCGAGGCCTTCTCCCGCCAGCCTGTTTTCGCTATAATGGGGGCGCAAGGAGTGAACGATGGGCGGACTTTACCGGAGTGAATATGAACACGATGCGTGCGGTATCGGGTTTGTGGCGAATATTAGCGGGAAGAAAGAGTATGCGATTCTGGAGCGCGGGCTTCGGGTGCTTGAACGGATGGAGCATCGGGGGGCGGAGAGCGCGGACAACAAGACGGGGGACGGGGCGGGCGTTCTCTTGCAGATTCCCGATTCGTACTATAGAATGGTGGTTGACGGGTTGCCGGAAGCGGGGGCTTATGGGACGGGATTGCTCTTTCTGCCCAAAACAGATGTTGCCCGGCGGGTGGAGGACGCGCTTTCAGAGATTGCCGCGCAGTCATCGCTTGCCATTCTTGCCGAGCGGGACGTGCCGGTTGATAGCGGGGCGCTGGGGGCGTTTGCCCGGGCAACAGAGCCGCATACAAAACAGCTTTTCCTCGTTTCCACGGGAGCGGAGGGGCTTGACCTGCCGGCCGCGCTCTATCTTTTCAGGAAGCGGCTCGAAGCGTTTGTCTATGCCGACCCGGAATTGAGGAAGGCGGGATGTTATATGCCCTCGCTTTCCAACCGGGTGATCGTCTACAAGGGGATGATGATGCCGGATCAGGCGCGCGCGTACTACCCTGAATTGACCAACGGCCAGATGGAGACGGCGGTGGCGCTCGTACATTCGCGGTTTTCCACAAACACATTTCCCGAATGGCCGCTTGCCCAGCCCTTCCGCATCGTGGCGCATAACGGCGAGATCAACAGCGTGAAGGGGAACCGGTTTTGGGCGCGGGCGCGGGAGGCGCTTTTCGCGTCATCCAAGTTTGGCGCGGAACTTGCCGGGATATTGCCTGTGATCGAGCCTCGCAAGAGCGACTCGGCCAGTTTTGACAATATGCTGGAACTGTTGGCGTTGGCCGGACGGACGCTGCCTGAGGCGCTGATGATGATGATTCCGGAAGCGTGGAACGAGAAGAATCCGATACCGGACGAACTCAAGGCGTTTTACGAGTATCACGCCTGTATGATGGAGCCCTGGGACGGCCCCGCGTCGATGGTGTTTTGCGATGGGCGTTTTGTGGGCGGGACGCTTGACCGGAACGGGCTGCGGCCCTCCCGTTACACGATAACCACGGATGGCCTCATCGTGATGGGGAGCGAGACGGGGGTTCAGGATTTTAAGCCGGAAGAGGTTGCGTATAAGGGGCGGCTTTTGCCGGGGAAACTTCTGCTGGTTGACCTGGAGGAAGGACGGATTATTCCTGATACGGAAGTCAAACACGCCGTGGCGACCGCAAAGCCTTATAAGGACTGGGTGGAAAAGAATGTGGTAACGCTTGAACAGCGTGATCCGGTAAATCTGCTTAAGCCCGCGCCCGAAGAGTTGTTGTTTATGGAGCGGGCTTTCGGCTATACCCGTGAAGATCGCGGCCAGTTGTTGCTGCCGATGACGGAATCGGGACAGGAGCCGGCCAGCTCGATGGGGACAGACACCCCGCTCGCCGTGTTTTCCGCGAAGCCCCAGCGGGTTTTTTCCTATTTCAAGCAGATTTTCGCGCAGGTAACGAATCCGCCGATTGACTCGATCCGGGAAGACTTGGTGATGTCGCTCACGAGTTTTGTCGGGCCTGAGCGGAATCTGCTGGAAGAGACGGAGGCGCACTGTAAGCGGATCAAGGTGAAGAACCCGGTGATTCTGCCGGTGGAACTGGAGCGGCTCGAACTGATTGATCCGGATGCTTTCCCGATGAGGCGGTTTGACGCGGTTTTTAGCGAAAACAACGGGGATACCGGTACGAGCGCGGCTCACGGTACGAGCGCTATGGAGAAGGCCATTGATGAACTGTGCGCCGCCGTGATAGCGGCGGTGAGGGACGGCGCGTCCCTCATCGTGCTGTCCGACAAGGAGGCCGCCGAGCCGGAACACGGCAAAATCGCCATCCCTTCCCTTTTGGCGACAGGCGCGGTTCATCACGCCTTGATCAAGGCGGGGCTGCGCATGAAGGCGTCCCTCATCGTAGACTCCGCCGAGCCGCGTGAGATCATGCACTTCGCGCTGCTCTTTGGCTATGGGGCCGACCTCATCTGTCCCTACGGCGCGATGTCCGTCATCAGCGACATCTGCCGGGGTTTTGACGGCAAACGTTCCGGCGAATACACCCATGCGGCGCGCAACTACATGAAGGGCATCAGCAAAGCCCTCCTCAAGGTGTCCAGCAAGATGGGAACCTCGACGATCCGCTCCTACCGGGGCGCGCAGATTTTCGAGGCTCTGGGCCTCTCGGAGGAAGTCATCAATAAGTGTTTCTGCCTCACCCCCTCGCGGATTGGCGGCGCGACGTTTGCCGACCTTGAGGCGGAAGCCCGCGCCCGCTACTGGGAAGCCCTAACCGCCTACCGGACGGCGAGGCCGGGGAACAGCCCGGTGGACGGTCTTCTCGCCGGGGACGGCCAATACCGTTACCGGAAGAACGGCGAGGCCCACGCATGGAACCCGGAGACGATTCACCTCTTGCAGTGGGCGGCGAGGACCGGCGACTACCGGCGTTTCAAGCAGTTTTCCGAGGCGGCAAACGCGGTGCACCGGACACCGCACGTCATCCGGGGATTGCTGGATTTCAAAGGCGGCAGCCCTATCCCGCTTGACGAGGTGGAACCCGCTGAAGAGATTATGAAACGCTTCACCACCGGAGCGATGTCTTTTGGTTCGATTTCACGCGAGGCGCACGAGACGATTGCCGTTGCGCTCAACTCGATCAAAGGCCGCAGCAACTCAGGCGAGGGCGGCGAAGAGGTCGAACGCTTTGCGAGGAAGCCGGACGGTACATGGACGCGGAGCGCGATCAAGCAGGTCGCCTCCGCCCGTTTCGGCGTAACGAGCGAATATCTTGCCAACTGTATCGAGCTCCAAATCAAGATGGCTCAGGGCGCGAAGCCGGGTGAAGGCGGCCAGCTTCCCGGCCACAAGGTTGACGTTGCCATCGCACGGGTGCGCCACTCCACCCCCGGTGTTACGCTCATCAGCCCGCCGCCCCACCACGACATCTATTCGATAGAAGACTTGGCGGAGTTGATCTTTGACCTGAAAAACGCCAATCCGGATGCCCGGATCAGCGTGAAACTCGTAAGCGAGGCGGGGGTCGGCACCGTTGCGGCGGGTGTGGCGAAGGCCCACGCCGACAATATCCTCATCTCAGGCTATGACGGCGGCACCGGGGCCAGTCCCCAGTCCAGCATTCGTCATGCGGGCATCCCGTGGGAACTCGGACTTGCCGAGACGCACCAGACCCTCGTCCGTAACGGGCTGCGCGGACGAGTCCGGCTCCAGACCGACGGCCAGATCAAGACGGGCCGCGACATCGTGATCGCCGGAATGCTGGGCGCGGAAGAGTTTGGTTTCGGCACCGCAGCCCTCATCGTGCTGGGCTGTATGATGATGCGTAAGTGCCATGAAAACACCTGTCCAATGGGTGTCGCCACCCAAGACCCGGAACTTCGCGCCCGTTTTCAGGGAAAGGCCGAACATTTGGTCAACTTCTTCCGCTTCCTCGCCGAGGAAGTCCGTGAGATCATGGCGGAACTTGGCGTACGGTGTTTTAACGACCTTGTGGGCCGGAGCGATCTCCTCGTTGAACGAAAGGAGCGCGAAAACGGCAACCCCAAAGTATGCGGCGTAGACCTTGCCCGGATACTGCACAAGGAAGAAGGCCCGGACGGTATCGAAGGCGGCAAGGAACGGTTCTGCACCCAGAGCCAGATCCACAAGATTGACAACGTGCTCGACCGCCGCCTCATTGAACAGTGCGATTCCGCTCTGCGGGCGAAAGACCCCGTTTTCCTCGCGTTGCCCGTGAAGAACACCGACCGAGCCGTGGGAACGATGCTCTCCAACCGCGTAAGCCTCGCATACGGCGGCGCGGGCCTTCCTGACAACACGATCACCGTTGACTTCTCAGGTTCGGCGGGACAGAGTTTCGGCGCGTTCCTCGCCCCCGGCATCACGTTCCGGCTCCATGGCGACGCGAACGACTACCTCGGCAAGGGGCTTTCGGGGGGCCGCCTCGTCGTGATGCCCCCCGCCGGTTCTACCTTCAAAAGCGAGGAAAACATCATCGTCGGCAACACCCTGCTCTACGGGGCTACCTCCGGCGAAGCCTACATCGCGGGAGTCGCGGGCGAGCGTTTCTGCGTCCGCAACTCAGGCGCGACCGCCGTTGTGGAAGGGGCGGGCGACCACTGCGCCGAATACATGACCGGCGGCCGCCTCGTCGTGCTGGGCAACGTTGGCCGGAACTTCGCGGCGGGCATGTCGGGCGGCATCGCCTACGTCCTCGACCTGCACGGCAACTTTGAATTCTACCTCAACCACGGCATGGTGGAACTTACCCAACTCACCGCCGAACCCGCCGAGGACGAAGCCGATGGCGAGCCGTTTGTCAAACGCCTGATCGAGAACCACGTCAAGTGGACGGGCTCGGCCTACGCAAAGTCGATTCTTGTCAAATGGGACGAGTGCCGCGCCAAGTTTTACAAGGTGATGCCGATCGAATACAAACGCGCCCTCGAACAGCAAAAGATCGCCGCGCTGGACGTGAAACTGAAAGGCGTTCACGAAACCGAGGACTTGGACGCGGTTGGGTAAGAGCGCGGCATTTCTCTGCGGCACTTAATCACGATTAAACATAGACGAACGCAGATTATACAGGCGTATGTGGATTCTTCACAACAAACGCCGCTTAATCTGGGTAATCCGTGAACCCTCTTATCTTCATCTGTGTTCATCTGTCCCATTTGCGTTTATCTGTGGTTACCGTGATCAATTGCAATCCGTGGTTGACCGTGATCCCATTGCGGAATACTCAAGTCTTGAACAAAACGCGCCTCGCAGCGTGTTTTGCGCCTCCAGTATTTTCCGTACTACTTCCTCAATGAAGATAAAAAATACGGCCCGGCTTTTTTCGTAGGGTTTGAGCGATTCATTTTGGAAAGAGTCGGTAAGAAAGAGTATGTGGCTGAACTCGGCAAGCAATTCCCGGTTGTATTCTTCGAGGACGAGAAGCACCTCGCAGCCCTTGCGTTTTGCCTCTTGGTTGAGATCAGCAAATGACTTAAAGCGTCCGGTGGTAGAAAAAATCACCAGAAGCGCACCCTTTCTGAGAAGCCGCTTTGCAGTAAGTTCATCGTTTGTGGCAATGATGTTTTTGGTCGTAATGATCCGCAGTTTGTAGGTAAAATACTGGAGACAGTAGAACGAGGGGCCGTAGCCGAAAAAAATGATCGTAAAATGTTTGTTGAAGAGGCTTATCATTTCGTTCACTAGGCGCTCGTCAAATTGCGCGATAAAATCGGAAAGACGCGCCAGTTCAGGGGGAAGAGACTTTGAAACGTGTTCTTGGGGATTAGAAAAAGAACCTATGTACTGCTTGTATGTCGCAAAGCCCAGTTTACGAACCATTTTTGATATTTTTGAGGGCGAACAGGCGCAGAGGACGGCCGCTTCTCCAATACGTAATTGGGCGTTTTTTTCCGCGCTTTCCCTGAGCTTCCTGTGTACCTTCCTTTCGAGCGCATTAAGACGGTCCGTATTCACATCCAGCATTGCTTCACAGTAGCATATTGCGCGATCGCCCGTCAAGCGATGACCCGATGAGGAATGAGGTATACGAAAATATCCCTATGTAGGCGACCAGCTTTTCAGCGAGGCATCGGATTTCTGCTCTTCCCTCAAAACCCCAAAGGATTTTTTGAGTATCTCATCGGTGTAACCCGTGATGTGCCGATAGACCAGCGCGTTCCGTTTTTCGTACACGGCGCGGTTCTCCGGTTTCGGCGTGAAGGTGTCCCGAATTCGCACCATGCGCCGCACCGCCTCTTCGTAACTGGGGTAGGCGCCTGTAGCCACAGCGGTATTGACCGCCGCGCCGACGCTTGCCGTACTGTTTATCACGTTACGCTGTACAGGCAGACCAAAAACATCGGCAAAAATCTGCATAAAAAGGTCGCTGTTTGATCCGCCCCCCGTTATGATGAGGCTGTCGACGGATTTGCCTAGTTCCGCCATCATCGCGTCAAAGTTGTTCTTCAGCGTATAGGCGATTCCCTCAAGGATTGAACGGTAAATCCACGGATAACTCATATGCGCCATGAAACCGATCATGATACCGCGCTTGTACGGCTCCCAAGGATTGGCGAGCCAGTCCAACACCGTCATAAGCCCGTCGCTCCCTGCCGGAACAAGCTCCGTTGCTTCCCTGTCCAAGAGAGCTTCGGTGGAGACCTTTAAGTTCGCGGCCTTTTTCGCGGGCGTTTCGCCCAAGAGATCGCGAAACCAGCTCACGGTCCACATACCGCGTCTGATTCCATAGCCTTCGTAGATGATACGTTCCGGTATCGAGGACATAACAGGCCAGAAAGTCTGCGGGTTTACCGGCATATCTTGTCCCATAATCATGAGCGCGATGTACGTCCCCAAAGAGACAAGCGCCTGCTTATCGTCAAGGAGCCCCGCCCCCAACGCCTCCACGGGCTTGTCGCTTGTCGTGCAGACAACGGGCAGACCCTCCGGGAGGCCCGTGGCTTCCGATGCCGCTTGGGTAACGCTGCCTACGACGGTACCCGGCATGAAGATGTTAAAGAGCATCTCTCTTGGGATGGTATATTTTTGAATTTCCGCCTTGTTCTCACTCCATCGCCATGTGCGATAGTCTATCGGCCACTGGCCAAAGTAATTGCTCGCCGCGTCATTGAAACAACCCGTCAGCCTGTGGATGAGATAACCCGCTGTGGAGGTAACGTAGGCGGTTTCCGGTATGACGTGCTCGTAGGCGCGGGCCGTCCGCCCGTCCTGCCAGTTTATCACCGGAGCGGAAAGCGTACCGTCTTTTTTGAGCAGCACCCTGCAACAACGGATAGAACCGACGCCAATCCCGGCAATTTTCTTTATGTCGCCCTTGAACGCGGCCATCATCCGTTTTCCGGCGATTTTGAGCGTGTCCCAAAGGTCGTCGTCCGGATGTTCAACAATGTCGGGCGGCGCCAACCGCAACGGCTTTACATTTTCCTTGCCTTCACAGACGACCTTCCCGTTCGTATCGTACATGACTATTTTTGTACTCTGGGTGCCGCCGTCAATGCCTATAAAATATTTTTCCGCCATAGGTTACTCCCTTTTTAACGCACGAGGAATCCCCCGTCAACCGGCAATATCTGGCCGTTTACGAACTGGGAAGCCTTACTCGCAAGAAACACCGTGGTTCCCATAAGGTCGTGTGCCTCGCCCCAGCGGCCCTCCGCCGTGTGGTCAACGATCCACTTGCTCCGCTCCGGGTTGGCGGACGAAGCTTCGGCGGCTTTGGTCTTAAAGTAGCCGGGGGCAATGCCGTTTACCTGTATGTTGTACTGGGCGAGCTCATCGCAATACGCCTTGGTGAGACCGGCGAGCCCGTGCTTCGAGGCGGCGTAGGCCGGCGACCACTGACCGCCCAGAAAGCTGAACAGCGAACAGATGTTGATCATCTTGCCTGAACGCTGCGGAATCATCACCTTGGCGCATTCATGACTCATGTAGAACGCGGCATTCAGGTTGATGGCGATCATTTTATCCCACTGTTCCTTTCCAAACTCCCGCACGTCCGCGATGAGGCAGATGCCCGCGCAGTTTACGAGGATGTCAATATGCCCCCACTCTTTGACGCAGGTCTCCACCACCCTTTTCGGAACGCCGGGCTGGGTGATGTCCGCCTCCATCCAGCGGGCTTTGCCGCCTTCCGCCACTATGAGCTTGTTGAACGCCGGGTCATCAGGCATGATGCTCGGCATGAAAATGTTCGCCCCGCCTTTTGCGAGCGCAAGCGAAAACGCCTGTCCCAAGCCGGTGTTCCCTCCGGTTACGATCGCGTTTTTCCCTTTCAGGGAAAAATAATCCATCGAAAAATCAGTGATTTCCATAGAATCCTCCAAAAAATAAATTTACTATACTGAATCCGTTTCAAAACCTCGCGTTTTGAAACAGCAGCCTTTGAAAACACCATTTCGTGAGCGGCCGTTCCAAAACCAGGCTATCCCGCTCCAAACTCCGGCTTTCTTTCTCAAAGACCCGATTATCTCTCCGAGAGCCGGCTGCCCCTCCGAGCCGAATGAATCCCGATCGGAGCAAGATTTATCTTGCTTTGAACGAGATAAAACTCACTCGGAGCGGGATTTATCCCGCTTTGAACGAGATAAAACTCACTCGGAACAAGATTTATCCCGCTTTGAACTCAAAATATTCCGCTCGGAGCAAGATTTATCCCGCTTTGAACGAGATAAAACTCACTCGGAGCGGGATTTATCCCGCTTTGAACTCAAAGTATCTCACTCGGAGCGGGATTTATTTCACCTAAACCCCTATAAATGAGGTTTTGGAACCGCCTCGTGAAACGAATGCTTAGGTTTAGCCCGGTCAAAACTTTGAACCGGATTCACGTTCTCCATGCGGTTCTTCATTTCCCGTATAAAGGCGGCGGCATCGCTCACCGCTACCATGTCGGCGAGGGCGCACAAGGGCGCATCCCGGTCCGTGTTTACCGCCACAAGACAGCCAACGTTCTGGAGACCCGCGATATGCTGTGCCGAACCGCGAATACCAAGCGCGATGTACACACGCGGACTTACTGTCTTGCCGGATTGCCCCACTTGAATGCTCCTGTCCGCCACGCCGGAATCAACAAGTTTACGGCTTGCCGCCGCCGCGCCGTCGAGCGACACGGCGAGTTTGCGCGCTTCTTCAAAGTACCGGGCGGCCCCCGCGCCCACCGCAATAAGCAGATCCTTCTCCCGTATATCGCAGGTTTCCGCCTTCTTGCGGACAGAAAGCAGTTTCAATCCGGCGCTTTCCGGCGGCGGAGACGGGGGTGTCCATACGCGGACCAGCGCTTTTTTCGTACCTTCATTCGTACCTTCATACTGAAAGAGACCGGCGCGGATGCTCGCCATCACCGGCTTCCCGTTACCGCAGACGGCCGCAAACATCTTGGCATCAAACACCGGGCGAATAAAATGAACGCCCAATGCGGCACTGCCTGCATCCTCTTTACGTTCAATTTTGACAACATCGGCGCACAAGGCGCATTGGAGGCGGGCTGCCGTCTGCGGCGCGAGGATCCTGCCGAAGGCGCTTGCGGGAAAGAACACGCAGTCAAAGCCGTACTCTTCATAGAGCCGTTCTACACAACAAGCGACACCGGGGGCATCATACGAGCAAATCCGGTCGTCTCGCGCCCGTATCACCATATCGAACACGTTGTCTATCGCGGCTTCAGCATCCCTGTCATCAAGGTTCAGGGTAAAGGCGTAAGCCTCATTCGCCTCTTTTCCTGCAAAGCGCCGCGCCGCCCCGACGAGATCAACTGAGTCCCGCCAGAGCGCGTTTTCAACGCAGACAAGCGTTCTTATCATTGCGCGGCCTCCGCAGGGAATCCTCTTTCCCGAAGCAGCGCGAGCACCTGCGCCGCGCTCTCGGCGCTCCCGTACACCACGGTTTGTTTTTTTGAAGGAAGCGGTTTTGCGAAAGTACGCGCCACACGGGTACGTGACCCGGCGAGTCCCGTTTCTTCTTGTTTTAAACCCAACTCCGCATTGGAAAGGCGGTACAAGCGGTCGTCCACGTCCTTGTCAAGGTCGGCATAGCGCACAAAGGGGAGCCTCAGATCCCGGCGCGGGACAAATCCTGCCACTGCCGGCAACCGAAGCGCCCACGTAAACACCGAATCCTCGTCCTCTGTTTCCGCAACGGCTTGTCCTCCCTCCTCGGCCAAAGAGAGACGGTACACCCCTGTCATGACGGGCCGCCCTAAAAGGGCCGCAGTCTGAGCAGGTATATGAGAAGTGTCTCCGTCCAGACTACGGGTCCCGCAGAGAATCAGATTGTAACGCCCGGCATCCGCCTCCCGCATTGCGATACCGCGTACAAGAACGCGGGAGGTTGCCAAGGTATCGCTTCCCGCAAAAAGCGGGTCGCTCACGAGGAAAAACCGGTCTACGCCGATACGCAACAGGTCCCGCGCCGCTTCCGCCGCCTTGGGGGGCGCCATGCTCAGCGCCTCAATTTCCACATCCGCGCCGGATTTCCGTAGCGCCAGCGCCCATGCGAGCGCGCTTGACTCATCAGGATTGAGCGTAAGCTCCATTTTTTCCCGCCACAGCAGTTTCCCCTCATCATCGTAGACAAGGTTGTCCGTATCAGGAACAAATTTAAGCAAACACGCAATACGCATAACCGCCCCTTCTAGGCTTTTCGGGAGAGCTTTCCGAAAACGGCCACCAGAATGATACCGGCAACCGCGATGATGCCGGAGCTTACAAAATAGGCGTTGTAACCGCCGTTGCCTCCGAATGTGTTGAACAGGAAGCTGTTGAACTGGGGCAGCAAAATATCCGGCAGGTAGCCTATGAGTGAAGCGGTACCGATGGTGATCCCGATTATCTTGTCCTCAATTTTGCAGTCTCCCATGAGCGACCAGTAGAGACCCCGGATGGCGTAAACGAAGATGCCCGCCAGTACGACAATCGTGAAAAAAAGCGGAGGCGGGGCGCTGGGCGGAATGAAGGCCAAGAGGGCCAAACAGACAAGCGCGCCGGTGAGCGCTCCTCCCAATGTGCGAGTCTTGCCGATTTTATCGGCCAAGAAGCCTCCCACAACCCCGCCGACAGGACGCATCCACATAACAATAACCGTTACAATGCCGACGGTTACGGCGGGCGCTTTGATGTTGGTTTCCAGAAAACCCCCGTAGTAGTACACAGTCCAGTACGTGGTGTAAGACATAAAGATAATGCCGCCCAGAAGATAGATGAATTTATTGCGCAAGGCCGTCCCCAAATCTTTCCACTCGAATTTTTCTTTTGGTTTCGCCTCAGCCTCTACACGCGCCGCCTCTTTTTTATCTTCGCCCACGAAAATCGTAACCAGAATGGCTATGGCAAGAACCACGAATGAGTACATATAGATGACAGACTTCATGGCGGCGGTCTTGAGTTCCAGCGAATCGTTTTTTCCGAGGATAGCCGCGAAAATAGCGATGGCAACACTGGCCAGCGCCGCTTCTATTACGCCGCGCCCTCCGTCAAGGATGCCAAAGAAGCGGCCTTCCTCCTCCCGGCGGGAAAGGAGCTTTACCAGCTTCATGTGCGCGCCCCAAAAGGTGAACACGGAAAAGACACCCCAAACGATGTAAATAACAACGACCAGACCGTAAGGCGGCGTTTGCGCGAAAACGAATCCGCCCAGCGCGGTCATAAAGAGCGAAATCGACAGCAGCAATTTTGCCGAAATTTTGTCGCAGATCACACCGCTTGGGAAATAACCCACCGCCCAAACAATGCCCAAAAATGAGTACACATTGTTGAGTTGGGGCAGCGTCATACCGAAAACTTGGAGCAGGGTTTCCTGATAGTTTGTCCGCAGGTACATGATCGGATAAATCGCTCCTGCCGCCAGCACAATGAGAAAAAACTGAAAATACCGCTTTGCGTTACCGCTCATAAAATCTCCTTCCCGCGCAAGGCGCGGCCTTTTATAAAATAGAGTTGTTAAGAGACTTCAGTTTCTTAACAACTTCCTTTAAAAAATGCAGTTTTGTAAGGCTTTGGCCTGAAAAACTGCAAGTCTTGTTTAACAACTAGCCGAGTTGTTAAACAAGACTAATATACTTTTTCACCCCGTCTTCCCGGGGAAAAATGTTACCATAACTCATGAGCATATCCGGATCAAAGGCCCCCTTAAGTTTTTCAAGGATGTAGTAAGCGCTGCCATGCTCGTCTTTCGTCCACTGACTGCGGTACTTGCCGATGCCGTGGTGATGGCACATAGATCCGCCCCGTTTCAACGTCTCCTCGACAATGATGGTCTGAATGGGATGATGATAAATCTTCATCTCGTCCTCAGGTTCGCACTTGATTTTATAATTGTACACAAAGTACATATTGGTCCCGTTGATGTAGCTATGTGATGAGTGTCCGCCCAGCATAGTCAAGTCTTTGGCCTTTCGGAACTCTTTCTTTACGCGGTCTATGACGTTGTGATAGATTTTTGGAATTGTTTCCCAATCCGCCGAAATCTCGGTGGTAAAGCCATCGTGAGAGTCGTTGTCTATCATCCCTTGGGCCTCATCATCAATGTCTTTTTGCGACCAGTTGAGGTTGTCAAACCATTCATCAAGCAGCTTGCTGTCAACCTGTTCTACGATAGAATTCCGGTACTTAGAGACAGCCTCTTCGATACCCTCCGAAGTCGCCTTCACCATCGGAGCGGGGCCTTCCGCCATGAAGATCAGTACGCACCGGTTTTTATAAAAGTGATAAAAATGCTGCCGCGCATCCTCTTCGGAATAGACTCTGGCTACGGAAGGACGATAGCCCGCAACGATCACTTCGCGCAGTACCTTGATACCCGTATCAACATTGTCAACCAGGTAGCCGTAGAATTTATGATGGGGATAGAAACGAAACAGTTTTACCGTAACTTCGGTAATGTAGCATAGGGTTCCCTCGCTGCCAATGACGATATGCCTGATGTCGGGCCCTCCGGCACGGCGGGGAACATTCTTAATCCGGGCAATATGCCCGTCGGGGAAGACACATTCAAGCCCCGCCACCATGTCTTCGATGCCGCCGTACAATGTAGAAAACTGCCCGATACTGCGGGTTGCCACGAGGCCGCCGAACTGGGCGACGGGTTTCGACTGGGGCGAATGTCCCGTGGTGAGGCCCTGCTTGCGCAACTCGTCCTCCAAAACCTGCAAAGGAACGCCCGCTTGTACCGTCGCCTGCATATTGTAAGTATCGATTTTTATTATCCGGTTGAGGTTTTTCCCGTCGATAACGAGGGAGTTCTCTTTCCAATTTTCAAGCCCGCCTTCCGTGGCTGTTTTGCCGCTGCGGGGTATCACGTTGATTTTGTTCTTCGCGCAAAACTCAAGGAGCGTCCTCACCTCCTCTGTGGAGTCCGGATACACGATAGCGGCGGGGGGCGGCGTATCGAGTACTTTTTTCGCCTTGGCGTATTTTTTATAACGGTCAGACCTCGCGTCGTAGAGCGCCGCAGGATCGGTGTTGATTTGATCCAGCCGTAAAAAATCTTTAAGACTCTCCAAAATAGATTGCTGATCCATACAGGTAATTCTCCTCGCTTGTTCATTAGGAAAATGGTAGCACCGGTTTTTTATGCTGTCAAGGAAACTTTTCGTAATATTCAATATATTTTTCAAAATATGGAAAACTTTCCATATTTTTCACAAAAATTTTGCCTGTTTTATAAATTTTTGTTGACAAGCGGAAATTTCGGCTTTATGCTTTTTTTATAAGTTGATTCGGCATCGCGTTTTGCTGCCCGCTTTAAAAATTTATCAAGGAGGTACTCGTATGAAAAGCATACGGCCCATCGTCTTTTTCCCTCCGGCGATTCTAACCCTCATCTGCCTCGTGTACAGTCTGGTAGACAACGCCGGATTCTCAAGTATGGCTACAACGGCTAACTCGTGGCTTTTGGACAAGTTTGGCTGGCTGTTCTCGTTTGGTTCCCTGGGTTTTTTGGTTGTGGTGGCGGCAGTCTTCTTTTCGCCGTTGGCAAAAGTCAAGATCGGCGGTCAGGACGCGGTTCCGATTATGTCGGACTATAACTTCTTTGCCATTACCCTGTGTACCACCATCGCCATCGGCATTCTTTTCTGGGGAACCGCCGAACCTCTGTACCACTATCTTTACCCGCCTGCGGGTGTAGGCATTGAGGCAGCCTCTCCCCAAGCCGTCCGTTTCGCCATGTCAACCATGTTTATGCACTGGACCTTTACGCCTTACGCCATCTATACGCTCCCGGCGCTGGTGTTTTCATTTGCTTTTTATAATATGCGTAAACCTTTTTCTCTGGGATCGACCCTGACACCCTTGCTGGGCGACAAGGCCACCGGCACATTCGGCCAAGTAATTGACGTACTATGCCTCTCCGCGCTGATACTGGGCATGGCGGCTTCCCTGGGAACGGGCATCCTGAGCCTCGCGGGAGGGCTTTCTTACAAATACGGTCTCCCCAACAGCCCCTTTATGTACTGGATAATCGGAGCCGCTATCGTAGGGACTTTTATTTTTTCCGCCGGTTCCGGGCTTATGAAGGGCATCCGGGTGTTTTCGGACATCAATACAAAAGCGCTCTTTTTTGTCATCGTTTTCGTGTTTCTCTCAGGACCTACGGTGTACATACTCCAGCTTGGTACCGAAGGCTTTGGCGAATACCTTTCAACTTTCTTCCAGCGTTCCCTTCTTACCGGGGCGGCGACCTTTACGCCGGAGAAGGGCATAGACGGATGGGCCCAAGGCTGGACCAACTTCTATTTCGCCAACTGGCTTGCATGGTCGCCGATTACCGCCTTGTTCCTAGGCCGGTTGGGCTACGGGCATACGGTACGGAAGTTTTTAACGTATAATTTTGTTCTCCCTGCGATCTTTTCGGGAATATGGATGGCGATCTTCTCCGGCACGTCTCTCAAGCTGGAACTCGATGGCAAAGGGATTGCCGAACAGCTTGCCAGGGGCCCGGAATACACAGGCTTTGCGGTGCTCGACAACCTGCCTGTTTCGATGATTATCATCCCGGTATTCTTGTTCTGTTGCTTCATCTGTTTCGTTACGGCGGCGGACTCAAATACCAACGCTATGGCGGGTATCAGCACGACGGGCGTTTCCCCCGAAGCCCCGGAGCCCAAGCTGCCCCTGAAAATTATCTGGGGCTGTATCGTGGGTATGGTTGCGGTGGTGATGATCTCCGCCTCCGGTATCGACGGAATCAAGACCTTGAGTAATTTGGGCGGACTTCCGGCGCTTTTTATCGAGTTGGCCCTTCTCGTGGTCCTCGTCATGATTATGAAAAATCCGTCAAAATACGATGTGCATAAAAAGGATTACGATGATGCGGGGCGCGTGATTTCCAAGATCACGAGATTTAAGAAACCGTGAGGCTAGGAGTTTGCCGCATAGGAATTGGTTATGTTTCGCGCTTAAAGAAGCACTGATTTATTCAATCGAGAATAAATCGGTGCTTCTTTAATACAAGGCCAACAAAGCTGACAGGCGTCAGCTTTGTTGGCGCGGCATCAAGTTAATCGGCGTTTCCCTTGCCTTTTTTTCGGTCATACGTTAAAATAGAGACTGTTTCAAAAACTCACGTTTTGGAACAGATTCAACGTATAGTCAACATACTGACATTGACCGCCCTTATTTATGCAAAAAGAGGCGAGTATTGTAGGGAGGAGCCTCGTGAAGATACAAAAAGCCGCCGCGTGTGTTCTTGTGCTGGCAAATTTCATTGTCGCGCCGGGTTTTGCCTATCCCGATCTCACCCGCGCCAAGTTGCAGCGTATGTATCTTGATTTCCTCGCGGCAAAAAATATTGAGGCGGAGATTGACGGCAACGGCGACATTCAGTTCATGCATAAACTGCAGAACTACGAGTGCCGTTATCGCATACGTGTGGATCCCGGCGATCCTGTCTTTTTTCAACTGTTGACCGCCGATCTTTGGCGGCTGGAGTCTGAAAAAGAACTGGCGGCCGCATTTTTTGCGGCGAGCAGGGTGAATCGTGACGTATGGCAAGCAAAAGCTTTCGTCAATTCCCAGTCGGACGATGTTGTCTTCACCGCACAAACCTTACTGGCTAAGCCGGAAGATTTTGTCAATATCTTTGACAAACTGGTTGAGTGTCTTGACGAAGGATTCTGGACCTTCGCCGGGGCGATGCGGGATTAACCGGATGAAAACACGGGATACGGCAAAAACGAATCGCGCCGGGACAACGCCGGACCCGTCGTGGAGAGCGGCCCGATGGACGGCGGTATTCTTTGCGGTCGCGGCATTCCTCGTGTCATGCAAGAGTACGCCGTCCCCCGACACAACCGATGATGACCCGGTTGCGGCCCTCTCGAAAGAACAGCGGCTGGAAATATATGCGCGAGCAATCAAGGTGAACGGCTATAGCCCGCGAATCCTTGACGGGGACATCATTGAGTTTCGGCGCGACGGCCTCTATTACTATGTGGGCATGGAAGATCGCGAGCCTGAATTTGTGCAGCTTGTGTTTCCGGCTTTTTGGGAGATCGATTCGAGAAACGAGCAGGAACGGGCGGCAAAGGCCGCTTCGTATGCTTCGGGGAGATCGAAAGGCGCGAAAGTATACCTGTCAAACGAGTATGAGACGGATGTGTCGATTGCGGTAGACCTTTATGTGCCGAATCCGGATGACTTTGCCGTTCATTTCCCCCGAATGCTCATGATGATAGACACCGGGGCGGGCCATTTTGAAGATCAGATGACGCGCGATTGGCGGTAACTTTCCGCTTTTTCTATTCAATTCCCCAATAAGGACAAAACGTGACCCACAGAATGAAAAGAATTGAACCACGAACCTTCACGAACTGGAACCACGGTTAACTGCAGATAGTGCCATACATGGCAATGCGGATGAAGTGTTCATTTGCGGTCTATATGGTTTCCCTTCTTACTTCGCCAGTTCCTCGATCTTCTTCACCATCTCAAACCCCGCCTTCACCCCGGTGTCCGCATGAAAGCGCAGCCGGGGAGTCTGCCGTGTCTTGAGCGTCTTGGCCAGTTCCCGCTGGATAAACGAGGCGGCGTGTTGCAGCCCCGCGACCCCCGTCTTGAGCCCCTGTTCCGTCTTCCACGAGGAGATATACACATCGGCAAAGGAGAGATCGGATGCCGCGTCCACACGGGTTACCGACAAAAACGAATCGACACGCGGGTCTTTGACTTTCCCCAGCACGATCAGACATCCGATCTTTTCCTGTATCAGCGCGGAAAGCCGCTCGTTCCGCACGTTTTGTTCAACCCGGCCAATCCGGTCAATCCGTCCCGTCCGTGATTCCGCCATCATTCCCCCCTGCCTTTCTTTTCGAGTACAACCGATTTGACTTCCTTGTTCGAGAGGCGCACGCCGAGCGCTTTGAGACCCTTCACCTCGTAACGTTCCGCCTTAAACGTTTCATGGAGTACCCGCAGGCGCGGTTTCGGCTTGTAACGAACGACAAACGCGAATTTGGGGCGGGTGTCGATGAACAGCACGGCCGCATCTTCCGGGACGAGGCGGTATTCCTTGTTCATGATCCAGCCCTCGATGACACAGCGTTTGATGCAGGAATAGCCGTTCTTGCCTTCGCGGTAGACGACGGTGAAGATGGTTTTGGAAAGCGCCTCCTTGTCCGCGACCCCTATGTAGGACGCGCCCTCCCCCGCGAAAACCTTTTCGGGGATGTCGCTCACATAGTAGGTGCCGTCTTTCCGCACCACGAGAATCCGGTCGAAAGGCGAACATTCGGCGATGAGGTCCCCTTGAACATTCGTCCCCAGATAGCCGGTTTTCTTATCGTAAAAGAGCTTTACGTCTTTTTTCACCACGGCCTTCACATCGATCTTCTCAAACTTCCCGGCCTTTGTCCGCCGTGCGCCGCCCCCGTTCTCCTTGTCCGCCTTCACTTTCGCGATGATGCCGTCAAGGAAGCCCGCCGCGTAGCCCGTTACGTCCTTGAGCAGCGCGTTAATCTCCTTGATACGGGCGAGGATCGCGTTCCGTTCCGCCTGGGCCTTCGTGATGTCGTAAAGCGAAATCCGCCGGATGGGGATTTTCAACAGATGTTCAACGTCATCGTGGGAAACGCCGCCCTTCCCGACTTCTTGCGAAAAGGGCTCAAACCCCTTGATGACGGCATTCTCGACCGCTTCCGCCGTCTTTTGCTTCTCGATAAGTTTGTAAACGCCTTCCTCAATGAAGATCCGTTCCAGGGTCCGCAAGTGTAGCTTGTCGTATAATTCGGCCTTTTCCAGTTCCAGCTCTTTCGTCAGTATCGCGACCAGTTGCCCCGCATGATGATCGATCACCTCGGTGATGGACAGCACGGCGGGAAGTCCGTCTTTAATCACAAGCAGGTTGCACGAGATCGACTTCTCGCACTCGGTAAACGCGAAAAGAGCGTCCACCGTTTCCTCGGAATAAACGCCGCGCTGGAGTCTAATCTCGATCTCCGCGTTCTCGGTGGTGTAATCGTTGAGACTGGCGATCTTGAGCTTGCCCGCCTTTGACGCTGCCTCGATGCTTGCCATCATACTCTCGGTGGTGGAACCGAAGGGAAGCTCGCGGATAACGATCTTTTTCGGATCGCTCACATCGAGTTTCGCCCGGACAAGCACCTTGCCGTTGCCATCGTGGTATTCGGACACGTCGACAAGTCCGCCGGTCGGGAAATCGGGAGACAACGCGATATGTTTCCCCCGAAGCGCCGCCTTCTCCGCCTCAAGAATCTCCAGCAGGTTGTGCGGCAGAATCTTGGTCGACATCCCCACCGCGATCCCCTCCGCGCCGATCGCCAGCACCACGGGAATCTTCGCCGGAAACAACACCGGCTCCTTCTTCCGCCCATCGTAACTGTCGATGTAGGCGGTGAGCTTGGGGTTGTAAAAAACCTCTTTCGCGAGCGGCGTAACCCGGCACTCGATGTAACGCGCCGCCGAAGCCTCGTCGCCGGTGTAGATGTTCCCGAAGTTGCCCTGCTTCTCGATGAACAGATCCTTGTTCGCCAGCACCACCAGCGCGTCCCCGATAGAAGCGTCCCCGTGCGGATGATACTGCATACAATGCCCCACCACATTCGCCACCTTGATAAACTTCCCCTCGTCCATCTCGAAAAGCGAATGCATAATCCGCCGCTGCACCGGCTTAAGCCCGTCCTCCAGATCGGGAATAGCCCGGTCCTTGATCACATAGGAGGCGTATTCGAGAAAATTTTTGTCAAAGAGATTCTTGATGGTAGCCATTGATAACGCTTATTCTACCACAAAATACTGTGAAGGGGGAAGCCTCCACCCCCTACGAGGAATTGAAAATGGAAAGTGGATAATGGAAAATTATGGTGATAGTCGGAACTGGACATGATATGCTATATGACAAGCAAATTGGAAGTCTGCGAAACGGCGATAGAAACGAAACCGCCGTTTATTGCGGAGATCCGTTTATATATATCG
>JAIRNN010000180.1 GCA_031257995.1 Spirochaetaceae bacterium
GGGCTCCGGGCTCAGGGCTCTGGGCTCAGGGATCAGGGCTCAGGGCTCTGGGCTCAGGGCTCAGGGCTCAGGGCTCAGGGCTCAGGGCTCAGGGCTCAGGGCTCAGGGCTCAGGGCTCAGGGCTCAGGGCTCAGGGCTCACTCATAACCCCCCGCGCTTTAATAATATTTCGCACAAAGCGTGTCAAGCCCCCTGCAAAAAACGTCTTAATCCACTATTGTTACCGAGTATCTCTTATTTATTATCTACTTATTACCTGTTTGGACATCACACCATTCCCTTACAAGAAACGGCAAAGGGGGCCTGTCCCTTGCCTTTTACCGAAACGAGGTATTACCCGCTTGCGTGGTTATACATATATTGACAGCGGAAAAAACCGCTAGCTCTGGCGAGAAGCCGGAAAAGGAGTTTTATATGAAAAGAAAAGGATTTTGGTTTTCAATGATGGTTGTCGTGGTCTTGGCAGTGGCGGGGCTTGTCGCGTGTAAGAAAAGCGGAAGTCAGGATATTACGCTGAATCTGTGGCACATCGGTACACAGGAAACCCGTAAGGCTGCCATTGATAGTGCGGCACGGCGTTTTGAAGAGGCAAATCCCGGTGTAAAAATCGTTGTGTCGATTTATGAAAACGATCCCTACAAGACCAAGCTCAAGACTGTCTCGGGCGATGAATTTCCGGATGTGCTCCACTCCTGGGGCGGCGGGTGGCTCAAGTCTTTTGTGGATTCGGGCCTTGTTTACGACATTACTGAATTGTCAAAACCTTGGATAGGCAATGTGAGCGCGGAATACCAAAAGCTTTCCATATTTGACAACAAGGTTTATGGATCGCCTTATAATATTGGCGCCACGCCCCTCTACTACAACAAGGCCCTTTTTGAAAAATTCGGTCTTGCCTTCCCACAAACTTGGTCCGAGCTGGAAAAAGTCTGCGAGACCTTCCTGGCTAACGGAATTATTCCCTTTGCCCTTGGCAACCGGAGCAAGTGGCCCGGCGCTCAACATTTTGTGCTTCTCTCTATGCGTCTAGGTGGTCCCGATATTTTCCAGCGGGCCTTGGACGGCCAGACAAATTTTGTTGATCCTGTTTTTATCCGTGCCGGGGAGATGCTGAAGGGCATGGTAGACAAGGGCTGGTTCCCTGACGGTGTAAATGGCATTAACTACGATACCGGCGGCTCCCGTATGATGTTTTACACGGAGCAGTGCGCGATGATCGTACAGACCACTGGTTTTGTTGCGTCTTGTAAATCCGAAAACATTGATTTTTACACAAACAAGCTGGCGATTGGATCATATCCGGCGATTGAAGGTACACCCGGTAAAAATACCGATGTCCTTGGGGGTGCCAATTCCTTCTCGGTAGCCAATTCAAGTAAAAACAAGGAAATGGCGACCAAGCTGGTTGAATTCCTCGCCACCGACAAACAGTTTCAGCAGGATATCGTTGCCAGCGGCGCCCTCTCCGCGCTTCAGGGCATATCGACCAGCGATTCTCTTGTTAATAGCTTGATCAGCTTCAGCGAAAAGGCGACATTTATGCAGAACTACATTGATCAGACATTAAGTCCCGTCATGGGCGAAGTACATAAAGATACGGTACAGGCTTTATTCGGAGGGACAATGACCCCGCTCCAGGCGGCGGAAGAGATGCAACGCGCGTTCGAAGCGGAACAATAGGAGTATTGTCATGGCGTTTTTCCTTAACCCTCGCGCAAAACGGCGATGGTCATTCGCGTTTACCGCAGGCTTGTTTCTGCTTCCTGCTCTGCTCATTTACGGCGCATATACGTTGAGCGGCATTGTAAAGACTTTTTATTACAGCACCCTTAACTGGTCGGGGATGGGCGCGCCTGAACAGGCAGCGAGTATTGGGTTAGGGAATTACGCGCGCCTCTTGAGTGACAAGGCGTTTTGGCATGCCGCCAGTAATAATTTTCTGCTGGTCATCGTGTCCATTGTTTTTCAGCTCGGTGTCGGGATGATTCTCGCGCTGATTTTGAATACCGACCGCCGGGGGACAAAGTTTCTGCGAACGGTGTATTTTATGCCGCTTCTCCTTTCCACTGTGGCGACGGGTATTCTCTGGCTCCTGCTTCTGGACCCGTACAGCGGCCTTTTTAACGGCATCCTCAACATAGTAAGCCCGCAAAAAAGGCTTTCATGGCTCGGCTCGGAGAACGTGGTCCTGTTCGCGGTGATGTTTGTCATCTGTTGGCAGTACATCCCGCAGTACATGATCCTGCTCCGTGCCGGAATGACGGGTATTGCTGAAGAGCTTTACGAAGCGGCGACTATGGACGGGGCGACCAGATGGCAGCAGTTCTGGACTATGACGTTGCCGCTGCTCTCCGGTACGCTGAAAACCTCGGCGGTACTGTCGATTGTCGGTTCGCTGAAATACTTTGACCTTATCTGGATTATGACCGGCGGCGGGCCGAATGGTTATTCGGAACTTATGGCAACATATATGTACAAACGCGCGTTCAGTGAAGACCGCATGGGGTACGCAAGCGCGAGTGCCGCCTGTATGGTGCTGATTTCATTTGTGGTGATTATCGTGTTTCAAGCAACGACGAGGGCAAAGGGGGATCACGAAGTATGATTCAGAAAAGAGCACCGATAGCGACCGCATTATTTTATCTTATGGCAGCTTGCTTTCTCGTCTTATTTGGATTTCCCTTTGTGCTGATGCTCACGATGTCGGTCAAATCAATGCCAGAATACATGGCCGGTAACTACTGGGGTTTGCCGCAAAAACTGTATTTCGGCAACTACCAGAAAGTACTGCTGTCAAAATTTAACATTTATTTCCTGAATAGTGCTCTGGTCGCGCTTATTTCGGTGACGGTTACTGTTGTTGTCGCATCCCTTGCGGCTTATGTGTTTGCCAAGATGCGCTTTAGGGGTTCCGGGGCGTTGCTCCTTCTATTTGTCGTCGGGATGATGATTCCGGTACACACGACGCTCATCCCGATTTATCAGCTGACGCGCCGTATGCATCTGACTGACAACCTCCTCGGTCTTGTCGGGCCCTACGTGAGCTTCGGGCTGCCGGTGGCAGTGTACATTCTCACTTCGTTTTTCAAGGATATCCCCAAAAGTATTCAGGAATCAGCACTGATTGACGGCGCGTCACAGTTCCGCGTTTACCGGACGATCATGTTACCGATGTCCACACCCGCCATTTCCACTGTGGCTATTTTCAATTTTCTGTACTTCTGGAACGAGTTTATATTCGCCCTGACGCTGATCAACTCATCGTCGAAAAAAACGTTGCCGCTTGGGATGCGCGAGTTTTACGGCGCGGAAGCGGTCAACATCCCCGGCGTATTGACCGCGATTCTTATCGGCTCGCTGCCGGTGATCTTGTTTTATATGTTCGCGCAGGAACGAGTCATCAACGGCCTAGCCGCCGGAGCGATAAAAGGATAACCGGAGTATACGTAGCCTTTGTCCATAGAGACTATGGACAGACACGAGATTTGGTTTAGGAAAGGAATAACCCACAAAGAGGTGTGAGTGGCTTAATTGCTTCTCGTTTTTATTTTGAAGAGGAATGTTATATGGACTTTTTACAGGTTAAGGGCGGAAAGGTTGTCGATGAAAAGGGCGGGGAAATAATGCTCCGGGGGACCTGTATCGGAGGCTGGATGAATATGGAAAATTTCATCGACGGGTATCCGGGATCTGAGTCAGGGTTGCGCCGGACGATGAGCGAAATTGCCGGGGAGGAAACCAGCCGGTATTTCTTTGACCGTCTGCTCGATTATTTTCTGAGCGAGGATGATATTGTCCACATCAAGTCTTACGGCGCTAATACAGTGCGCCTCCCCGTGAATTACCGGCATTTTGAGGATGACGGGGATCCCTTCGTGTATAAAGAAACGGGGTTCAGACGATTTGATGAGGCGGTGTCGTGGTGCGAAAAACACGGGCTGTATGTCATTATTGATATGCATGCGGCACCGGGCTGGCAGAACAGTCATTGGCATTCCGACAACGAATGTGCGGCGAATCTTTTCTGGACGCACAGGCTGTTTCAGGAGCGGCTTGCCAAACTGTGGCAGGAATTCGCACGCCGGTATAAAGGCCGCGCCGTCATCGCGGGATACGAGCTGATGAACGAGCCCTGCGTCAACACACCGGCCGCCGATCTGCCCCATATGTTTGGGGAGCGTTACAAGCCCAAATGGGACGTTATGAACCGTGTGTACCGCGACCTGGTCGTAGCCATCCGCGCTGTTGATCCCCGACATATTATTTTTATCGAAGGTGACCGATACGGGCAACTTTTTGACGGGCTGGAAGAACCCTTTGCTGATAATCTGGTGTACTCGTCGCATAATTATACGATGGCGGGCTTTGGGCCGGGCATATATCCGGGCAGTTACAAAAAAAACCGCACCGATGAAACCAATGTGGCAAGCGACTGGTGGGATGCCGAAACTCAAAAGGGGTTGTTTGCCGCGACTCCGGGTGCCCGGTATGCGCGAAAGTACGGTGTGCCCTTGTGGGTGGGCGAGTTTGGCTCACAGTACAACACGAGTGCGGAAGACATCCCCTACAGGCTTGCCGCCATGTCTGATCAGCTTGCAGCCTACAACGACTGGGGGGCGCATTGGACGACATGGACGTACAAAGATATGGGCGTTATGGGCTGGGTGACGGTCGACCCCGAATCGGATTACGCAAAGCTGGTGGCTCCGGTGCAGAAGGCAAAAACGGAGCTGGCAGCGGAGAATTTTGTGGGCTGGAACAGCACGGTGATCGGGCGGCAAAAAAACAGGGAACTCGCTGAGGCGATAGCGCAATACGCGCCGATTCCCGGTACGGAAAAGGCACACTACGTCCAGGGTCTGCAACTTTACACGTTGAGCCTCTATGCGGCTGGCTGTCTGCAACCGGCTTACTGTGTGCTCTTCAAGGGAATGGGCAAGGATGATCTTGACCGGATACTCTCATCGTTCGCACTTAAAAACTGCGTGGTCAATCAGGGGTACCGCAGGGTGTTGGAAAATAGTCTCTCATAACGAAACCTAAGGAAGCACTGATTTATTCAATCAAGAATGAGTCAACTGCGTTGACGTGATCAGCACTTCCTTTAATGTGGTATTTGCGCGCTGAAACGAGCAAATACATGGGTTAAGCAACGCTTAACTACGGCAACGTGAATGCCAACGTGAGGTAACGTCAAGTTAATCAGCATTGCCTTAAATAGTACCCGTCCCAACAAACTGTCTCTTTTAGCATAGTGATCGTGCAGGAGAGCCGTTGCCTACCGTTAAACTATCCCGAGTGATAAAAGCCGTGATTGAGACTGGTCCCCATGCGGACTATTGACAATCCGCACAATCTTTGGTACCATAAAATCGGTTTGAAAACCCGACTGGGCTTGTAACGGGTTTTGGGAGGGACTCTGAAACATATTCTTTTTGCCGTGCTTTTTATGGGCGCGGCGTGGTTTTCCTTCGCGCAGGAAGTGCCGGACGGTGTCCCGCCGGAAGACACGGTTGCCGGGCTCGTTGCGCCGGAGACATTGCCTGAAACGGCGTTTATGTTCGAGGAGGCCGCTCCCAGTACCGATTTAAGCGCGGGGCCGTCCGTTTTTGCGTTGCTCCGCGTGGTGCTCATTCTGGGCCTTGTTGCCGTTGCGATCTACGGACTGGTATTCTTCCTTAAAAAACAGAGTGGCGCCCGCGCCGAGGCCGACCCCTATCTCAAAGTTCTTGCGCGTACCGCCGTTACACCGAAAGCCGCCGCCGTGATCATCGCCGTGGGGGATAAGGCGTGGCTTGCAGGCGTTACCGACGAACAGGTCTCGCTGATAACGGAGATCACCGACAAGGAAGTCGTCGACGCGATGCTGCTTGACGCAGCCAACCGCGAGATCGCCGCCCAGTCCCGGCGGCTCGATTTTCGCGCGCTGCTGGCAAAACTGTCGGGCAGTTTCGCCCGGTCCCGGCCAGACGGCCCGCCCCCCGCCGCGAGCACTATCCGCGCTCAGACCGACCGCCTGGGGAGGCTGTGATGCCCCGGAAACCCGCGCGAACGCTGTTGAGCCGAACCCTTTTGAAGCAGCCGTTTCTGAACTCAACGTTTCTGAAAACGGGCTTGCGCTTCCCCTTGATCCTCGCGCTCTTTTTCCTCGCGCTCTTCGCCCTTCCTGCTCAGGACAACTTCCCGTCCCAGTCCACCGAGGGAACCGTCGCCATCCCCGCGCCGATACAATCGCCGGTCATCCCGTTTATCGACCTCTCCGTCCGGAACCCGGATTCGGGCCGGGAAGTAGCGTTTTCCGTTCAACTCCTCCTCCTCCTCACCGTGCTGTCGCTCGCCCCGTCCATCATCATCCTGATGACCAGCTTTCTCCGCATCTCCATCGTGTTGGACTTCATCAAACGGGCACTGTCGCTCCAGCAAGTGCCGCCCAACTCGGTACTCATGGGAATCGCGCTTTTCCTCACCCTTTTCATCATGTGGCCGACCTTCGAGACAATCTATACCAACTCGGTACGCCCCCTTGCCGACGGCGAAATCTCCGTGGAAGAAGCCTACCGCGAAGCCGAAACGCCGTTACGCATATTCATGTTCAACCAAATGCGGACAAAACCACAGAACATCGAGCTTTTTATGTCGATGCGCGGCCTCGCGCGGCCTGAATCACTTGCCGACATCCCGACCTACGTGCTGATTCCCGCCTTCATCCTCAACGAGCTCACCGTCGCGTTCAAAATCGGCATATTGCTCTACATCCCGTTCATCGTCATCGATATGGTTGTCGCCAGCGCGCTCATGTCGATGGGCATGATCATGCTGCCACCCGTGATGATCTCGATGCCGTTCAAACTGATCCTGTTTGTCCTCGTTGACGGCTGGGGCCTCCTTACCGACCAACTGATGAGGAGTTTCGTATGAGCGTCGGCGAAATCGTAACCCTGCTTCAAGGCGGTATCCTACAGGTGCTCTACCTCGCCGGGCCGATGGTGCTGGGCGCATTGGGTGTGGGCCTCCTCGTTGCCATCATCCAGGCGACCACCTCGATTCAGGAGCAGACCCTCACCTTCGTTCCCAAAGTCCTCGTCATCTTGGGCGTACTCTTCTTCTTCGGCGCCGCGATGTTCTCGATACTGGGCGATTATACCGAACAACTTTTCCGCATGATACCGGCTATGGCGCAATAGATGATAGAGTTATATCGCTTCTTCCAAGAACATATAAAGGGGGAAGTCGCGGCAACGCGGTTGCCGACCCCTCGCTCCGGACACGCGCTCCGGTCGATATGTCCGCACTTTCAGTGCGTCCACACCTCCCTCCGCGTGGTCCTTCGCTACCCCCTCTGCGGGGGGCTGACCCCCGCAGAGAGGGTAGCGGAGGGCGAAGACCGGAGCGAGGGGGAGACTTCCCCCGCCTAAAATACACCGATGTTATTTCCATGCCTAAAGCAGTATAGCTACCATGTTTACCGGCTTGGCGGATGGAAAGTACGATATTGGCCTTTCCGGGCACGGCGGAACCGCTGTGGTTCGCCTCCAATTTCAGTTATGCCCGGCGTAACGATTTTTCCGTAACGGACCCCCGCTACGATCAATGGCGGAATGAGATACAGGCCGAGGCGGATCCGGCGGAACGAAAGCGGTTGATCTTGGATTATCAGCAATTTATTTTTGATACCGCGCCCTTCATTCCCCTGTGGCATCAAGGTTCCCTGTTTGTTGTTTCCAAGACCGTTGAGAATGTGGACAGTAATGCCGCCGGCCTGTGTAACGAAAATGTATGGGAATGGGTAAAACGATGAAGCCCTCAGGAGGTGTCTTTGAAAAGGCAAAACCGCCCATCGCTGTTACCGGGGAAGAAGTCGTGGAACCCCTAAGCGGTTCTCAGGTTTTTGTCCTGTCCCGGCGATACGGTTCCGCCGTTGCCCGGGCAGGAGGACTGCCCCTTATGCCCGGGGATGTCCGCCTTGCCGGGGATTATGCGGAGATAACCGGCGCGTTGATCCTGACCGAAGGCCCGGCGGTCCACCGGGGGCGGTACGGCAAGTACTACCGCTCCTGTGAGGAGATGCGGGAGCTTTCAATAACGAGGGATGCGTTTGAAGTTTCCCTGGTTGTGAGGGACGCAACCCCACGGACGCGGGGGACGCAACCCCCCGGTTGCGGGGGACGCAACCCCACGGTGGTGAGGGACGCAACCCCACGGTTGCGGGGGACGCAACCCCACGGTTGCGGGGGACGCAACCCCACGGTTGCGGGGGACGCAACCCCACGGGTGGGGGGGACGCTACCCCAGGGGGGTGGGGGTCGCGACGGGACGGGTGGGGGGGACGGGCG
>JAIRNN010000190.1 GCA_031257995.1 Spirochaetaceae bacterium
ATCATAGAGTTGCCGAAGATGCCCCAAGAGGACGACGGGAGCAGGGCATGGCCTTGCAGTGTTTCCGGTGCAAAACCGGAGAGGAGGCGGGCGTGTTAGCAAAAGCGTCTCCTGCGGCGCGGGATATTCTCGATGACCTGAGAAACTTCTCGCTGGAGAAGGAGATACGGTCGTCATACAGCTTCTGCATGAAGGCGTGGCGCGACCGGGAGGCCTACAAGGACGGGTATCTTGCGCGTGGCATTGAAGAAGGCGCGGGAACGGGAGAAATGGGCATCCGAGGTTGAGGCGGAGCGGTTCAAGTCAGAGGCGTTGCTGTCCAAAGTCGAAGAGATGCAGTCCGCGCGCGAGGCTGATCGGGCCAAGGTCGAGGCATTGCGGTCCGAGCGTGAGGCGGAGCGGTCCAAGATCGAAATGTTGAAGCGGGAATTGGCGCAGTTGCGGGCAGGACAGCAGAGCCGGGACAAATAACGGTTTTGGAAGGGGAAGCACCGTAAACATCTGCGGGGAATGGTAATTGAAAAATGGAAAGGAGTGATAACATCAATCCCATGCCGTCTGGAAACTTGTACCACAACCTCAACAAAATCCGCCATTCGCGGGAAGCCCCGCGCTTCTTGTTCCTACTCTTGTTGCTTGTCCTTTGGCAAACGGTAAGCGGGCTGGGATTGGTGCCGCCGTATATGTTGCCGTCCCCGTTACGCATCGTCCGTGCCTTGGCGCGCGAATTCCCGCTTCTTGCGCGGCATACCGGCGTGACGCTCCTTGAAACGGCGGCAGGACTTTCCCTTTCGCTTGCGGCCTCGTTTGTGCTGGCGATTCTCATGGACAACGCGGCGTTCTTGCGCAAACAGCTTATGCCGGTACTCCTGTTCACGCAGACCGTGCCCACCATCGCCGTCGCGCCCCTTCTGGTGCTTTGGCTGGGTTACGGCGCGAGCCCAAAGATCGCGCTGGTCTTCATCACCTGCTTTTTCCCGCTCACCGTCGGCCTTCTCGGAGGTTTCCAAAGCGCCGATGAAGATGCTGTCCAGTTGCTCAAATCAATGGGCGCGGACAAAGGGCAAATTTACCGTTACCTCAAGCTTCCGTCGAGTCTGCCGGGCTTTTTTTCCGGCCTCCGCATCGCCGGTTCCTATGCCGTCATCGCCGCCGTCGTGGCCGAATGGCTGGGCGGAAACTCCGGCCTCGGTGTCTACATGATCCGCGTCCGCAAATCCTACTCCTTCGACAAGATGTTCGCCGTCATCCTCCTCACCGCCACCTTGAGCCTCCTCCTGATACGGGCCATCGAGGCGCTGGAAAAGCGGACTCTGCGCTGGAAGACCACCGGCTTAAGAGATAATAAATAAGAGATGTTTAAGGTAAGCTGTAAGCCGATAATTTTCCTGTTAATCATCTGCGTGTATCCATAAAATCTGTGTTTGTAGCGTTCGTAATATCTACGGTTTTTTGTGATGAAGCCCGTGATTAATGTCGTGGTAAAAGCCGGGGGCGGGACCCCTTTCGGGGAAATGGAAAATTGATCATTTTCCATTTTCAATTCCTCGTAGGAGCGGAGGCTACCGGGGCCCTGTTGCATTTATCTACCTTCAATCATTCATGGGCACCGTGCCGCCGGAATAGCAAAAACGTACTCAATGTTTCGCGCACGGCATTGGGTGCCCGCAGAGGCTGCCGTTTATACACATCTTTTAGCAATAAGCCATCCGGTAAATATGCTCTAAAACCGGATCCAGCCCTCATGCAGCGTTATCACCCCGGACGGCCTTTTGTCGCCGTACACTTTCCAGCCTCCCAGCCGCCCGATTATCCACGCCGCCTGTTCCTCATCAAACATCAGACCCCCTTTTCTGCCCGATCTTCCCGTCGTGCGCCTGCCGCAACTGTAGTATCTGTACCGCCGCCATAAACCCCGTCACACTCAGTTTCCCCAGGCCGTCATCGCCTGCTTCTCCGGTTCCACCGCCACCGCCGGATGACAGAAAAACCCCGGATCCTTCCCGTTCCCCACAGGCCCAGCCCTTCCCGGTCCCTTATCCGCTTCGCTCAAGATTTATCCCGCCGGTGTCCTCTATCAGTGCCACTTCCTCCAGCCCCGCGCACTGTCCCCGGCAATGATCCTTCATACACCCGGACAGTGCTTCCTCCGTCACTTTTTCGTTGTTGAAAAACCGGCAGAACGGCATCCGTTCGCTCCATTTGTCTGTCTTCTGCATGACTGTCCGCGCCTTCCCGCATATAAGCGTGAGCAGTTTATCCCTTTTTTCCCAGACGCTTGCCGGAAAACCGGCCGTTCATATCTATTGTTTCCATTTCCCCTCCCGGTGCTTTTTTCTTTTTTCCGTTATAGTATCATATTTGTGTATAAACGGTAGCCTTTACGGTACTACCGCCGCTTAAAGGCGGCGTTCAAACGGCGTATCGATACGCTGCCACATTAAATGGTACCGCGAGTGCCCGCAGTCCTTGTTGCCTAACTTGTTGACAGGAGAAGTACTAGACTCTATTACTTGAGTCTGTTCCAACCTCCCAGGGGTTGAAACAGGCCCAAGTTTTCTAAAATTCGGGCACCGCCGCATCCGCAAACGCCTGTGCTGGAGCGCGATCACTGTAAGCGGCTACGCTTCCCTCTCCATCCTGTTTTGATTCAGGCCGGAATTCGAGGTGTTCGGCGACAATATATACACGGGATTTTGTTTTCCCGTCCGTGTCGGTCCAGCGGTTCTGTCTGAGCCTTCCGACAACACGCACACCCCGGCCTTTGTGCCCGTACATTCTGCTTTTTTCGGCAAGTTTGGTCCACGATTCCACATCAAAATAGCTCGTTTCCTTTTCCATGTTTCCTTCCTGTTTGTAAAAACGGTTGGTGGCGATAGAAAAGGTACAAAGCGCGATACCTTTTGCGGTCATACGAAAGAGCGGGTCTCGCACGAGACAGCCCTCGATCAAGATAGAGTTGAGATGATTCATAAATCCCCCTAAAAAATAAAATTTTCTTTCCCTATGGAAAAGACCGGGCGAAGACGGCTCTTGAAGAAGCCCATATGGAAAAAGGAGTACTTATATGCGACACAAACGTCTGGCACCGCAGATCCGTCTCTGCCCCGGTACCTATATATATGCGGTTGAGTCGCCGTTTTGCTTTAATTGGAGGCCAAAAAATCGTCCGAAAACCTCTTTTTTTTCAAATTTTTTCAAAATTGCCCGAATTTTAGGTTTTTTGCCCGAACGTTTGCAGTACTCCATTTTTACAAAGGGGCGAAGACGGATCTTGAAAGAACATATGCGTAAAAAGAAATGTAATTTTATGAGAAGGAGGAAAGTACAGTACCGCAGATCCGTCTCCGCCATGGCACCTATATATATGCGGTTGAGTCGCCGTTTTGCTTTAATTGAAGGCCAAAAATCGTCCAAAAAAGCTCTTTTTTTCAAATTTTTTCGAAATTGCCCGAATTTTAGATTTTTGGTCCGGACGTTTGCGGCACTCCATTTTTATAAAAAGGGGCGAAGAGGATTCTTGAGGAAACTCGTGTATGAGAATAAAACGAAATTTTATGAGGTAAAATGTGAGGTGCGTAGATCCGTCTCCGCCCCGGCACTATATATATGCGGTTGGCAACCCTATTGCTTTAATCAAACGCGAAAAAAGGGTGAAAAAAGTGAAAAAATCGTGGTTTTGGAACAGATTCTGTCTCTATACGTATATCTGATACCCCGAAGTCGCCCCTTGTCATGTTTGAGGTTTCGCGGCATACTGTCTGTTCTATCGAACAGGGTGTGCTTGGGATCTATTTCGGGATTGTTGCGGGTCGGGGTGTCCATGACACCTTGGGGCAGCGCCCCATAGAGGGGGTAGCGTAAGACCCTAAGCCCGCTCGCGGGCGGCGGGCTGGAGCGAGGGGGATGCTTCCCCTTCCTTGTCTCTCATGAACCGGAAATCACTCGCGCCCCAAGCGTTTTAATAGGAGTATATGACAACTAGGCTTTTCGGTCCGGCATCGTTTTACGGCGAGGCGTTCAAAATCGCGCTCCCGGTCATGGCACAGGCGTTTGTGCAAAGTATGGTTTCTCTCATCGACAACTTCATGGTCGCGGGGCTGGGTGATGGGGCTATGGCGGCGGTCAACGTCTCCAACCAGATCAATTTCGTCTTCATCGTGCTGATCAACACGGTCTGTCAGGCGGGCGGCATCTACATGGCCCAGTATAACGGGGCGGGCGACCGGGCGGGTATGCGGGACGCGCTCAGGTTCAAGCTGTTCTTTCTGGTGATTGTCGCGGCGGTGCATTTCACGGTTTGCCAAACCATTCCCGGCAACATGATCGCGCTTTTGACCATCGGCAACGCGGCCCGTGACGAGATCATCGCGCTGGGCGGCGAGTATATCCGCGTTTGTTCGTGGTCGCTCCTCCCGATGGCTGTTTCTTTCGGCATAGGTACCTCGTTCCGCGAAATTGGCCGTCCCTCCGTTCCGCTGGCGATCAGCGCCGTTGCGACCGCCGTCAACACCTGCGGCAACTTCATCCTCATCTACGGCAATTTCGGCGCTCCGGCACTCGGCACGGCGGGCGCGGCCTACGCGACAAACATCGCCCGCACGGTTGAGGCGCTGGTCTTCATCGGGTATGCCGCCGCCTCCAAGCCGCCGTTCTTTATGCCGCTCAAAACGTTATGGAAGATAAACTGGCCCCTCGTGCGGACAATCCTCGTCAAATCGGGGATGATCTTCGTGTCCGAGGGGAACTGGGTGCTGTCGGAGACCGTGATGGTGGCCCTCTACAACGGGCGGGGCGGCGCGGAAACGGTCGCGGGAATGGCCGCCGGGTGGACGCTTGCCAATATCTTCTTCATGGTCTTTCAGGGAGTCTGGACGGCCTCCACCGTGATTGTCGGCAGTACGCTGGGGGCCAACAAGCTGGACGAAGCGCGGAGGAAGGGGCGGTGGATACAGAGCGGATCGGTTGTCTTGGGCACGATTGTTGCCGCCGCCGGTATCGGTATGTCCGCCCTCATCATCCCGCTGGCCTTCGCCAAACTGTCCGCCGAAGCGCGTACGATCTGCTTCCACCTCATCATGGTGATCCTCGCCTACATCCCGCTCTGGGCGCTCATCAACGCCTACATCGCCATCACCCGCGCCGGAGGAGACACCATAACCGGCATGGCCGCCGACGTGCTGGTCAATACCCTGCTCTTCCTCCCCGCGATGTTCATCTTCGCACTCCTCACCGCCTTCTCCCCTGTGCAGATGTACGCCCTCGCCAAACTCTCCGACATCCCCAAGACCCTCATCGCGCGGCGCTTCTACCGAAAAGAGCGGTGGGTGAAGAATTTGACGGTGTGAAAAGAGATATGTGGGGGAAGCCTCCCCCTCGCTCCAGACACGCACTCCGGTCGATACGTCCACGCCTAAAGGCGTGTCCGCACCTCCCTCCGTTTGGTCTTCCGCTACCCCCTCTCCTAGGGGCGCCGCCCCTAAGACCCCATCCCTACAGGAATTGAAAATGAGTATAGGAATGAAATGCGCAACCTCCAATGTCAAGTCCTGGAATAGGTTGACAGTTTTTATGCGCTTTTACGGCGCATATTTTCAGGCGTTTCATAGTTAAGGGCTAAATGAGGGCGGCGGGTGTTGTAAAGAAGCGCCGCCTCAT
>JAIRNN010000198.1 GCA_031257995.1 Spirochaetaceae bacterium
ATGAGGCGGCGCTTCTTTACAACACCCGCCGCCCTCATTTAGCCCTTAACTATGAAACGCCTGAAAATATGCGCCGTAAAAGCGCATAAAAACTGTCAACCTATTCCAGGACTTGACAAGTTGGGGGACACCCAATGCCTCGCACGAAACGTTGAGCGCGTTTCTGCCATTTCTGCGGCGCGGTGTGGGGCCCAAAAATGCTCCACCGTAGAGAAAAACAACAAGCCCGTTCTATCTTTATCTTGCAATGGGTAAAAAAGCGGGGTATACTGGTAGGGTTGAATGGCGGTTATGCTGCCGATTCAAAATATTTTTTAAGGAAACTGTATGGTTATTTTAGTGCTTAACTGCGGGTCGAGTTCCGCGAAGTATCAGGTCTACGATTGGGACAACAAGGATGTGCTGGCTGTCGGCGTGGTGGAGAAGGTAACGTTTTCCGGTTCTTTTATCGGGCACGAGGCGAAGGGAAGGGCGAAATTGACGCTTGCCCAAGACTGCCCTACCCACACGGACGCGGTGAATCTCATCATCAAGCTGCTCACCGACAAGGAACACGGGGTTATTCCCGACATGAGCGTTATCGGCGCGGTCGGGCATCGGGTTCTGCACGGCGGCGACAAGTTCACCAAGTCGGTCATCGTGGACGACAAGGCGATGGAGGTGTTTGAGGAGGTGAAGGACCTAGGGCCGCTCCACATTCCGGCCAACCTCATGGGCATTGAGGCGGCAAAGAAGGTGCTGCCCGATGTGCCGCACTGCGCGGTCATGGACACGGCATGGCACCAGACGATGCCGCCTGAGAGTTTTCTCTACGCTCTTCCCTATGAATGGTACGAGAAATACGGGGTGCGCCGCTACGGGTTCCACGGTACGTCCTTCCTTTATACGGCCAAGCGCGCGGCGGTTCTGCTGGGCAAGGATCCGTTCAAGACCAACGTTATCATCTGCCACTTGGGAAACGGGTCGTCGGTCAACGCGGTGAAGGACGGCAAGAGTTTTGACACGTCGATGGGCATCACGCCGCTTGAAGGGCTGGTTATGGGCACCCGTTCGGGCGACGCGGACCTCGCGATGCCGTTCTATGTGATGCGGAAAACCGGTATGAGCGCCCAGGAGATGGAGTCGGCTCTCAACAAGAAGAGCGGGCTTTTGGGTATCACCGGGCAGTACACCGACCGGCGCGACATTCAGGCCGCCGCCGATAAGGGCGACAAGCGGGCGATTCTCTCGCAGGATATGGAAGCCTACCGCGTGAAGAAGTATATCGGCGCGTACACGGCGGCGCTTGGCCGGGTTGACGCGCTGGTGTTCACCGCCGGTGTCGGGGAGTTTGCCACGGTTATCCGCCGGAAGGTGCTTGAGGGGCTTGCGCCGCTGGGCTATGTCTACGATCCTGCTAAAAACGACTTGGCCCACACACGGAACGCCGAGACCAACATCGCGGCGGACGGCGCGAAGGTTCCCATCTTCATCATCCCGACCGACGAGGAGCTGGTGATGACCGAGGACGCTTTCGCGCTGATGAAGGGTACCTACGACGTGCACACGAACTTCAAGTACACGTTCCAAGAGAAAAGCTATGTCAACAAGAGCCGCTCCGAGGGTTTGAAGGGCGATCTTCAGAAGAACCCGAAGCTGGCCGGTATCATCGCGAATCCCAAATAAGGAGGGCGGGAAAGGGGCGCGAAAAAAGGGTTTTTCGCGTCCTTTTTCTTCGAATAACAATTGAAAACGGAACACATCATTACTTT
Source organism: Spirochaetaceae bacterium (assembly GCA_031257995.1). Taxonomy (GTDB): domain Bacteria; phylum Spirochaetota; class Spirochaetia; order Treponematales; family Breznakiellaceae; genus JAIRNN01. Next base: position 1,752 of record JAIRNN010000198.1, read on the forward strand.
GACGGCGCCCGCTCTGGACGGCTATCTCAACGCGGACGACAACGCCGCGATCGGCCATATCGGCACCCTTTACGACGCGATTTTGAACAGCGCAGGCGATGAGCAGGTGCGGCTTTACAACAACATGGGCGCGGAACTCCACACCCTGACGGACAAGGAGGAGCGCATTCGCGTCTACGCGTTCAACTCGCCGCAGGAAGATTATTTCGAGGGGAGCCGGATTGTCGCGAAACTCCGCGACACCCGGACGGCAAACGAGGAGTTTATCTATTATACGCAGCGTTCCTACGAGATTCTGTTCAAGTTTGCCTACTGCGACCCCAAGAACACCAAGCGGTATTACCGGACGGTGAAGACCCCGGTAACCTTTCCCAAACAGAACTACGCGGTACACCGGCTGGTTGACATTGACGACAAGATCGAAAACACCGTGATGTGCGTCTTGCTGCGCGGGGCGCTTTTGCCGGCGATAATCATGTCGAAAGAGATAGAGGAATACTCGTCGAAAGGCTATGTTACGCCGTTCGCGCTCTTCAAGATCAGCCGGGACGATTCGCGGCAAGAAGCCGATATGCGCTACATCCTCAACCTCGACAAATCCTACTTTGATTTGGAGGGTCTGCGCGACAAAGACCTCGTATTCGCCGACCCGATGAACGCGACCGGCGGCTCGATCATCACCATTCTCAAATATCTTGAGGAAAACGGCATCACGCCGCGCTCGATCAAGGTGTTTAACGAGATTGCGTCGCTGAAAGGGCTTTTGCGCCTCGTCCGCGCCGTGAAAAACTGCGATGTCTACACGATGTGGGTGGACCCGGCCCTCAACGACAAGGCCTACATCCTCCCCGGTCTGGGCGACGCGGGCGACCGTCTCAACGGGCCCGACGAGGGCGTTCCCAAAAATATGATCCGCCTCATTTCCGGTTACGGCACGAACATCGCCGGTCTCTATCAGGCGCAGGTACGCGAGATCGAGAACACGGTGCTGAATTAGCCGCTTGTGTTATCTCTATCCCATTTACTGTGATGGCTTGCCGGTAAGCCGGAGAGCCGCTGTCTGCGGTATTACCCAAAGGCGGCGCGGTCGCTAACGGTAACACAGCCGCCCGCAGACAGCGGCTCTACTGCCCCGACACGCTGCCCCGGTACATGGTTGTGCTAGTAGGCGGTCAGTATTCTACCTGTGAATAAAATATGACAGGCTGCCGGTTATAGTGACCGAAACGGAGGGGAGAACTATGACGGGAGAAATACAAAGTTACCTTAATGGAGGAAGAACGGGCGCT
>JAIRNN010000211.1 GCA_031257995.1 Spirochaetaceae bacterium
GTGAGCATATACGCCGCCACCTGGGCGGTCGCGGCAAGGAACATGACCACCGCCGACATTTTCGCGCCGGCGATCAGGGCCTTGAACAGGATTTTCGGTTTTAGCTCGCGGTATACGAAGACCCCCACGATGAGCGCGTAGACAACCGCCACAACGCCGGCCTCAGTCGCGGTAAAGATGCCGCCCCGCAACCCTACCAATACCAGAACGGGAAGCAGGAGCGCCCACAAACCGTCCAAAAACATCTTAAACGCCTCTTTGAAGGTTGGTTTGGGCTTGTTGGACGTTACCCCGTCTTTGCGGGATACAAAGAACCACACGGCGCACATGATGGCCGTCAGGTAAATTGCCGGGGCGATGCCGCCCAAGAATAGCGCGTTAATCGAAACGCTGGCGGTCGCGCCGTAAACAATCATCGGCACCGAAGGCGGCATAATGGGCGCTACCAAGTTCGCGCTTGCTACAAGGCCCGCCGATTTTGCGCGGTTGTAACCGGAGTCGACCATCATCGGAATCAGGATCGCGCCGAGCGCCGCCGTCGAAGCGACCGCGGACCCGACAAGGCTTGCAAACAGGAGGCAGGCGAAAATCGTAACATACCCCAGGCCGCCCTTGACGCGCCCGACGAAAATATCGCAAAAACCGATGATGCGCTTGGTAAGCCCGCCCTTGTTCATCAATTCTCCGGCAAGGACGAAGAAGGGAAGCGCCATAAGCGTAACGCTGTCCGACCCCTGCATCAACTGAGCCGCGATGATCTGCGGATTTGTCGCGCTGCCGCCCATAAAAAGCGCCGTTGCCACGGCGGAGAACAGCAGAGAAAAGGCTATGGGAAGCCCGATAATGATCGAGACAATAAGTGAGGCCAGAAAAACAATGGCCAATACGGATAAGGGCATGTTTCTTTCCTCCTACTCAACGGTTCCCGGTTCACCGGAATCATCCCTGATTTTGATAAGATCAAGAACCGGTGTTTTAAACACAAACAGGCGAACCAAGTTTGAAACCGCAATTATCGCGATAGAAACACCCAAAATGACGCCGAAAAAATGCACGAAATGAGCGGGGAAACCGGTGGCAACCCAGCGGTTGTTCCGGTTCTGCATAACAAGACCCCAACTGCCCCGCGTTTGAATGATCATCAACCAAATGATGCAGCCTTGCACCAGGCTATAAACAATCTTTTGGGCAAGCATGGGGACCTTCGTCATCAGAGTGTCAATCATAAGATGGCGGTTGTCCCGCATGGCTTCGATAGAACCCAAGTATACGAGAAATATAAAACAAAGCCGCGCGATCTCCTCCGACCACACGAATCCGACACTGAACAGATAACGCCCCGCGACATTCAAAAATACCAAAACAATCATCAGAGCCAGAAACACAGCTATCATAATTTCAATGACTCTGAACAAGGTGTTTAAAAATTTATTCATCTTTTTCCCTTTCACAAGTGATAAAAAATAGCGTTGCCCGCAAATTGAAACTTTTGGGCAATATCCACATTTTGCGAGACTACCGGACGGGCTGCCGGCACATCCCATCTATAACAATTTACCGCCAAACAGCGCGTCACAGGCCAATCCCGCGCTATACGGGATTAGCCGTGGCAATGTTTTCAACGCGGCGCCGAAACGTTTATCTGACGGCTTTGACCTTGTCGGTAAGCGTTCTCGCCCAACTGTTCTCAGCGTAAAGCTTGTTAAGCGTAGGCTGAATCGCGTTGATGATCCGCTCCTGGTCCGCCGCGGTAACGGGGGTTACCGTAACGCCGCCGGCCTTGATAGTCTCGCGGTCCGCGTCAACACTCTTGATGTAGGTATCCCACGCCCAGACAGCCGCTTCTTTCGCCGCATCGCTGATGATCTTCTGGGTTTCCGCAGGAAGCGCGTTGTACACACCGGCGTTGATGATGATTTCCATCGTGGCAACGATGTGGTTGGTCTCGTAGAGATACTTCTGCACTTCGTTGAGATGCTCGCTGAGCACCGTAACCATGCCGTTATCCTGACCGTCAACAACGCCGGTCTGGAGCGCGTTAAAAAGCTCGTTCAACGGAATGACCTGTGCGCTCGCACCCAAATCCGTCGCGATACCGACGTGAATCGGGTTGGAGGGCATACGGAACTTCTGCCCCCTGAAATCATCGACCGATGTCAGCTTCTTGTTACTGGTGAACGTACGGGCGCTGTTCGGGCCAACGGACAGCATCCGAACCTCTGGAAAGCGCGCGTCAAAATCTTTGATAAAATCCGTGGCGAACGAACCGGTCCATACTTTCTTCGCGTGGTCCAGGTCCCGGTACAAGAACGGCCAATCGGAAATAAGCATCTGCGTGTACTCGGTGTTCATGACCGACCCGACAACCACAATCTCGATGGTTCCGTTGCGTACACCGTCCCAGAGCACCTGCTCGGCGCCGAGAACGCCTGAGTGGTACACCTCAACGGTAACCGCGCCGTTTGTCTTCGATTCAACCTGCGGCTTGAATACCTGATCAATCGCCTGCGCAATCGGGTGGGTCGCGCTCCACGTATCGCCGACTTTGAGGGTAATTTTCTGCTCCCCCCCCCCTCCGGTTGCCCTCGTCCCGCCCCCAAACACCACACCAGCGGCAAGCAACACAACAACGAAACCAACGCCAATCTTTTTCAAACTCATAACGTATCCTCCTGGGATTTTCCCCAAAAAATGTATATGCCATTATACATCGGTTGATTTTCGTTGTCAAGTGTTTTTTCAGGCATTTTTTTCAGATACTGTCGTTAACAAGTGATAAGTTCACCCCTGGAGTAACGAGGGAAAGAGGCCCTCCGGTTCGCCGATCACCCCCTTGCGTATTGGCCTACTACAAGTGAGTGAAGCAACAGGGAGTGTCATCGCGGCGGGAGGAGGAGGAGGAGGATGCGGAACTGGCGCGCCTTATTCGGGAGATCGTGGATCGGCATCATTACCGGTATGGCAGTCCGCAGGGGAGGGAAACCCTGAGGCGGGACTACGGGGCTGTCGTTCACGGAAACGCTGGACGGCATCCTGCTGACACTTCGTATCGCAGAACGATAAAAAAGCCGTCCCACCGTTTTTTACGGAATAGACGCCCCTCTCCATCCATCCCCAATGCACCCGGTTCGAGCGCGTAGCCCGTGCCGCCTTCCATAGTATCGTAAAACTGTATGCCGCGTAAAAACGCCTGCTCACGCTGCGCGTCCGCACATAGGGAAACGCTGAGTAACTCGATGCCGTGCCAACGGCTGACGTTAGCGACGAACATCAGCTTGCGTTGGCAATTGCGTTTCCCAAAGTTTGCCATACATTAAAGGAACGCCAACTACGCCTATGCGGTTGGGATGCCTGCAAAGACGCATCCCATTCTCGATTTGAATAAATCAGCGCTTCATTAAACATGATTGGGCGCTGTGATTCAAGCGGCCGCTTGGCAAAAATTCTGTCCTATACTACCGTCCTATCCAGCGTCGCGCACAAAACCGCACACCAAATTTAAGACAGGCAAAAGGTAAAAGTGGTGCGAGAAGGGGCTAAAACAGAGGTTTCAGGCCACTTGGAGACGGTCTTAAGGGGTTTCGTGAGAAGGAACCCCTCCAAAAAAAATACTCAAATCGGAATTCATTTAGCGGATTCCGTACCCGCTACACGATTGATGCGGTATTGAACACGCAAACCGGGGTGGAGCTTTTCACCTACAATACGGCGAACAGGGAATCCCACCCAGCAAGCCGAAGCGGACAACAGGGTGATTATCGGCGTACAACGGAAAATCACGGCTGAGTTTCCGGCGGTACTGCGGGAGTATCTGGAACAGGGGGATTAACGGGATGGGCTGCGTCGTGGACTTTCGTCACAGCCTCCATCAAATAACCGCGCAAGCGGTTGCCCCGCTTCCGGACAGCCGCTCTCATCGCGGGCATCGTTTTGCGCGGCTTGCCTTGCTGCCGACAGGCCGTAACGCCATATAATCCGTGGACTTTTTTATCCGTGCCGCTATGCATAGCGCAATCGGCGGTTTCCCGTGATTAAAGCGTGGCCCGCATTCATTCCCGCATGATCCGTATGCCCGCTTCCACCCCGTAGTCGAACAAGGCTATGTCCAGTTTGACGGCGCCGAGGTTTAAGCCGAAACCTCCCGTCGGCGCGGAATTGGACATACCCGCCGACAGCCAGAAATTGTTCCAAAATTCGGCGCGGAGTCCAACGCCGATCCCTTGTATCGGATCCCCGGCATCATTACCAAAAAACCTGAGCAGATCGCGGTAATCGGCAAAAAACGTGAGGCCAAGCGTCCCGTTTGAAACGATCCCTGCGGCAATTCCGGCGTTTAACGAACGAGGGATCTGGGAAAACACCGTATTGTTTTTGTCCGGGGGAAAAGCGGCCGCAATCGCCTCGTCACAGCTCATTCCAACCGAAAACCTGCTGCCAAGAGAGAACAGAATCCCCGGCGTGATACTCGCCCCAAGCAGAGAATCTACGCCTGCGCTCGTGAGCCGATACCGGTAAAACGCCTTCGGCGCGAGCCCGAAATCCAGTTTAACGCTGGCCGTATTGATGATCGTCCAGTCAATACCGGCGGCCGCGATAACATTCATGTCCATGCCGCCTGAATAAACGCGCAGATGATCGAAAACGCCGAAACCCACCCCCTTGCTGACGGCGCCGAGGGCAAGCGGCCCGCTTGCCGTGTAATACATAGGCGGCGAGGAGATCTCAAGCGCTTCGTTCCGGTAAGCATCTCTGATCCCGCCGGAAAGCGCGAAAAACATCGACGAGGTGACGGAGTTCAACAACGCCGGGTTGCCCAACAGGGTGAAAATACCGTCTTCCGCCGCAGTATGCGCCCCTCCCGAACCGGCCGCAGATACCGGCGTGAACTGAAACGACTCTTCCTCCGCGAAAAGCGCGGACGGCAACAAGACCGTCATCAATAGCGCCGCCACCATCAACGCCGCCCGCACGGGCAGCACAAACAAACCAATCCGTTGAAAGCGCATCAGAACTTCACCCTGCTCCTGAAACTCCGCGAAAGAGTCAAACGATCCGCATACTCCAGGTCGCCGCCCACCGGAAGCCCCGATGCCAGCCGCGTTACCACCGCGCCGCTTCCCTCCAACTGCTTCTGCACGTAGAGCGAGGTCGTGTCGCCCTCCAATGTCGGGTTGAGCGCGAGAATGACCTCGGTGATCCCCTCGGTTTTCACACGGCCGACCAGCTTCCCGATCGAGAGATCGCCCGGATTTACCCCCTCGAGCGGCGCGATGAGTCCGCCCAGGACATGGAAACGCCCCCGGAATTCCCGCGCCTCCTCGATGATGCGGACATCCTGCGCCCGCTCCACCACACAGAGCGAAGCCTTGTCGCGGGACTCATCCGCGCACACCGGACACGGCTCCGTCTCCGTCCACACCCCGCACACCGAACAGCGCGAGAGCGAATCGTGCAAGCGGGACAACTCCCCGGCCAGCGCCTGAGCATACGTCCGGTCGCTATCCAAGATATGGTACGCCAGCCGCCCCGCCGTCTTCTTCCCGATGCCGGGCAGTTTTGCCAGAAGCATTACCAGCCGTTCAATCGCGTCAAGCCGAGCCATAACCCCGCCCTGTTCCCGGCCTAACGGCTGCCAAACGTGAGCAGCCCCGGCGGAAGCCCCATCGTCTGCGCCATAGAACCCACCTCGCTCTGAATCTGTTTTCGGGACTTTTCCCCCGCATCCGCGCAGGCCGCCACCACCAGATCCTGTACCATCCCGATATCCGGTTCCGTTCCGCCGCCCACCGGCATCCACGCCTCCTTCGCGATCCTCACCGCCAGCACCTCCAGCTTCCCGTTCATGTCCACCTCGACCATCCCCCCGCCGGCCGAGCCCGTTACCGTCACCTCGTCCAGCCTTTCCTGAATTTCTCCGACGTGTTCCTGCACCTTCTGGAGATTCTTCATAAAATCAAGCGGATTAATCGTCATAATCCCTCCTTTCCGGCAGCCTCAACAACGGTGCCGTTAAAAACCGATTTTACCACATCGACCGGATCAACCTCCGCCCGGTTTTGATGAGCCGTGAACCGCTTAAACTCCTCCCGCAACGCGCCGGGAGCCGAGAGATCAATTTCCCCGCCGCCCGATTTTGGAGAAGTATGAGGGGGGAAGCCTCCCCCCTCGCTCCGGCCCACGCTTGCTTCGCAAGCACGTCCTCCGCTACCCCCCTCAGCGGAGGGCCCGCCCCCCGCAACGCCCCCCATCCCGATAGAGGCGGCGATGCCCGCCGGTTTCCGCATCCCGCCCAGCGCCGCCTGAGCCTCTCCGACAGCGGCGGCGAGATCTTCGGGCGACACCCAGCGTGGCAACAGGCACAACTTTATGACGACCGCCTCCAGCTCGAAACGCGGCGAGACCGAATAACGGATGTCGCGGTAAAGCCCGAAAAGCAATTCAAGCGCGTGTTCCAGCCGCGACTCGTCCAGCGCGGCAAGCGCCTTCCCCGAAAACCGCTCCGGCCGGTATCCCAGAAGCGATTCCCGCGTGATCCCGCTCTTCGCCAAGAGCAAACTGCGGAAATACCCCGCCATATCGATGACAAACTGTTCGATAGCCACGCCGCCCTGAATCACCCCGTCAACCAGTTTCAGCGCCTCGCCTGAGTTGCCGTCCACGCAGGTTTCCGCCAGCAAGTTGAGGTTGTCCAGCCCGACCAGCCCCAGCTTTTCCTTGATGAGGGCGGCGCGGAGATGCCCGTCCGAAAAGGAGGCCACCTGGTCAAACAACGTGTAAGCGTCGCGGAGGCTTCCCGTCGATTCTTTGGCAATCCAGAAAAGCGCCTCCTCCTCCGCCTCAATCCCCATCTCCGCAGAGGCCGCCTTCAGAATCCCGGTGATCATCTCTATCGGAATAAGCCGGAACACAAACTGCTGACAGCGGCTCTTGATCGTCGCCGGAACCTTGTGCAGCTCCGTCGTCGCGAAAATAAAGACAATGTAGGGCGGCGGCTCCTCAATCGTCTTGAGCAGCGCGTTAAACGCCGAATTGGAGAGCATATGCACCTCGTCGATGATGTAGATCTTGTAGCGGGACGAGGCCGGAGGAAACAACACCTCCTCCTTGATCTGCCGCACGTCGTTCACCGACGTGTTGGACGCGCCGTCAATCTCGATCACGTCGAGCCGCGATCCCCGCGCAATCTCCTTGCAGGCATCGCACACCCCGCACGGCGCCGCCGTCGGCCCCTTCTCACAGTTGAGCGACCGCGCCAGAATCCGCGCCGCGCTCGTCTTCCCGCATCCCCTGGGCCCGGAGAAGAGATAGGCGTGGGCAATCTTCCCGCTCTCAATCGAAGCCTTGAGCGTCGCGCTCACAAACTCCTGCCCGGCGAGCTCGTCAAACGTTTTAGGCCGCCGTCTTGTAGCGGTAACTTCATAAGACATACCGACAGTATACCAGAAAACCATCAAACAGTGAACAGCACCCCACGGGGCTTTCCTTGGGGGCGGTTTGAGGGAATAGGGCGGGGGTATCCCCCTACGGGGTTCGGACGGGTGTGCCTGACCTGCCCGGACGGGAGGCGGATTAAGGGAGGTATGCAGAGGACACGGATGACACCGAGTGCGCGGCATCCGATATGAAGAATCCGCGTGTATCTGTCCCATCCGCGCTATACGTGGTTCATCGGGATTTGTTTACATACCCTCTTGACAAAAAAACAACCTGTGGTAACATAACTCATTCTGTTGACAAATCAACAACAAAACTATTGTGCCGACAGAAAAGGAGAACAATATGTGTGTAAACAGAGAAAAATGGGTCGCGTTATGCCCCCCCCCCCAAAAAAAAATCCTCCCTACAAGGAGGGAGGTTACTGCCTCTAACGGGCGCGTTGCGCCGCTTTTGCGCGGACTCGCCTTTGCGGGCCTCGTACTGCTCGCCGCCGCCTGCGATGTCGGCAACATCCCCGGAGCGGACAACAACAATGCCGGGGGTCTTACCGTTACTGTAACTCCCCCGAATCCCGCCGTTCCCAAAGGCACAAGCTTGCAATTTACCGCAGCGGTTTCCGGGGACAATAACCCGGCCCAGACCGTTACCTGGTCCATTTTGGAACCCGGCAGAGTGCCCAGGACAACCATCGGCGCGGCCGGCATCTTGTCCGTGGCGGCCGACGAAACCCTCACGGCCCTGACCGTCCGGGCGGCATTCACCTTTGACACCACCAAATACGGCCAAACGTTACGGTAACCAGCGGCGGGTCCCCGTCGCCTCCTCTCACGCAGTACACCATCACCTTTGACATGGCCGGAGGCGTTCCCCCGGTAGCGCCCATTACCAGAGACGCGAACACGGCGGTCGAAAAACCGGAAGATCCGGCCAAGTCTGGTTTTGACTTTATCGGCTGGTTCAGCGCGGCAATCGGGGGAACCCTTTACACAGGGCCCCACACCCTGACCTCGGACATAACCATGTACGCCCAGTGGCGTGCCGAGGAAGTGCCGCCCCCCGCGCAGTACGCCGTAACCTTTAACGTGGGAACGGGCGGCGCGAATCCCCCGCAAAGCCAAACCGTGAATGGGGGAGAATCGATATCCCTCCCCGGACAGGGAAGCATGACCGCCCCCGCATATAAAGTTTCGCAGGCTGGAAAATCGGCGAAACAACCCGCCAAGCGGGGGATTTCTACGCGGTAACCGGCAGTGTAACCTTTACCGCGCATGTGGAAAGTAATCACAACTGCCGCCGAAGTCGTCTCCTACCTGAACCACGATTCAGGCGGAACGACCGCCGCCGATCCGGTATCTCTGAAGGTAGAGCTTAACCTCGCGGATACCTCAGACGGCTTGGCGGCCCTCCTCTCCGCGATAGGGAACGTGAACAAATACGTCTCTCTGGATCTGTCCGTCTGTACCATGAGCGACACGGAGTTTGACCCCGGCTGGGCGGCCAACACAGGCAGGAGCAAGATCGTTTCTCTCGTTTTGCCCGGCACGGCAACGCGCATTAAGGCAGGAACCAGCAACCCAACTTTCGAGAACTTTACCGCGCTCAAGAGCGTCAGCGGCGCCGCTGTACAAACTGTCGAAGGTCTCGTCTTCTCCAACTGCGCCGCCTTGACGACAGTGAGCTTCCCGGCGGCTACGTCCATCGGCGGCCTTACCTTCGCCAGCTGCACAGCCTTGACCACGGTGAACCTCCCAAAGGCAACGTCCATCGACGGTCACACCTTCAGTAACACTGGCGAAACCGCCCTTACTGTTACTCTAGGTAGTACGGCACCCACGTTGAGGTTTGATATATTCAGCCAAATTGAAGCCAAGACCGTTACCGTCAAGATTCCTGCGGGCGCGATTGGATACGGGACGGTACCCGCAACCTATAGCGGTTCCGACTCCACCTCTTGCTGGGGTAACGGCTTCCAGGGCGGGGGCGGATCGGACTTTGACTTTAGCGGCTGCGGCAGCGACTGCATCAACAGATACATCACGCTGAACATCGTGTATCAGTAGGGCGCGGCTCGAAAACGCGAAACGCCGGAAACTATCGGCAAGATAAGAAGTCAAGACGGGAGACGAGGAGGGGGCCTCCCGCCGTTGTGACAAGGCAAAGAAACGGGCCTTCATCACAGGGGGCCCGTGATAAAGCCCGTGTAGTAAGAAAACTGCGGCCAATGCCCCTACAGGGGAATTGAAAATGGAAAATGATAGGAATGACTGTCAAGTCCTGGAATAGGTTGACAGTTTTTATGCGCTTTTACGGTGCATATTTTCAGGCGTTTCATAGTTAAGGGCTAAATGAGGGCGGCGGGTGTTGTAAAGAAGCGCCGCCTCAT
>JAIRNN010000097.1 GCA_031257995.1 Spirochaetaceae bacterium
GCCCCCGAAGCCGCTGCCTGCGGCGTTCTCCCCAAACGCGGTACGGCGTTCTCTCTGCAACCGTGGGGACGCGGCTCCTTCGTCCGTGGGGACGCGGCTCCTTCGTCCGTGGGGACGCGGCTCCTTCGTCCGTGGGGACGCAACCCCACGGTTGTGAGGGACGCAACCCCACGGTTGCGGGGGACGCAACCCCACGGTTGTGAGGGACGCAACCCCACGGTTGTGAGGGACGCAACCCCACGGTTGCGGGGGACGCAACCCCACGGTTGTGAGGGACGCGGCTCCTTCGTCCGTGGGGACGCGGCTCCTTCGTCCGGGGTAACGATAACGACCGTGGTTTCGGTCAAAAACGCCCCCAAACCGCCGCCCCCGCCCGTTTAACCGCCCCGGATCACGGCCCAAAAGGGGGTTGCGGCAAGCCTCAATCAGACGGCCCAAAGATGGCCGTGAGGCAAGGTCTGCCCGCGCCTTCATCACAAGCCCCCAATCACGGCCCCAGCCACGGCTGAATCACGATTAACTGCGGATAAATGGGTAATCTGCGGGCCGTTGCAACCATTCGGCAAGGGAAAATCGCGGCAATTGCCGGTCCCCCGCTCCAGTACAAGCTCAAAACTTGAAGTTTTCCGGCATTTCTCTCTGCGGGGTCAGCCCCCTCTGCCGGAGGGACAACCCCCGCCGCCGGGGGACAGCCCATCCTCCCACCCCATATTCAACCCTAAACTTGACCCGCAGGCGGCAGATAGACGGAATGAGCCGGACCCGGCGGTCTGCCTGGACCCGATAAACCATTCTGTACCGGGAGCGATAGCTCTGCCGGGCGGGACAGGTTTTGTGGGTCAAGTTTAGGGATCAGGGGGAGGCCCGCACCGGCCTAACGCTCACTCGGCCTCGTCCGCCGCTTCGTGTGCCGGCGCTCTGGAGCAGCCCCCGACGGGAAAACGCGGCGGAAAACGGGCCTTTTCCGCCCCTTTTCTCCCTCTCCACGGCCCCTCCATCCGCATACCCCCTCTCCCTCCAACTAAATCCAAGCCGTACCGCCAGCGCCCCGCGTCAACACACCCTCGCGCTCCGGATCGCAAGCGGTCTGCGAGAGAAATCCGCCCGCAAAGCGGCGGTCCTGCGGGGCGCCTTTCGTTCCCCCATGACAAAACGCCGCTCAAAGAGTAATCTATCGAGATGTTGCAAGAATTTCGCAGTTTGGCGGCCTATTTCAAAAAATACCGTATCCGGTATACGGCGGGCTTTGCGGTGCTCATCATCGTGGACGCGGCGCAAATAGTGATTCCGCAGTGGATAAAACGCGCGGTGGATATTATCGCGCGGGGAAATTACGCGCTTTCCACCGTTGTGGCATACAGCCTCGCGATGGTCGCCACGATGGTGGTGATCGCGGGCGGGCGTTTTCTCTGGCGCTACAGTATCTACGGCGCGTCCCGCCGGATCGAAGCGGAAATCCGCGAGAAACTGTTCGGCCATTTGCTGGAACTGGACTACTCGTTTTACCAGAAAAACAAGATGGGCGACCTGATGGCGCGGTCAACGAATGACCTCGGCGCGGTGCGGATGTCCATCGGGTTTGGCTTGGTCGCGCTTGTCGACGGGACGGCAATGGCAATCTCCATCCTCGTCATCATTTTTATACAGGACTGGCGGACCGCCTCGGTCGCCGTCCTTCCGCTGCCCTTGATAACGTTTTTCATCCTGCTCTTCGGGCGGACGGTGGGAAAACGGTTTGGGCGGGTGCAGGCTTCTTATGCATCAATGAGCAATGTGGCGGAAGAAACGTTTTCCGGCATCAATGTGGTAAAATCTTTCGTAAAAGAACACTGGTTCATTCAGAAATTCGCCGCCATGAACGAGGACTACAAGGCGGCAAACATGACGCTTGCCCGGGTGTTCGGCCTCTTTTTTCCCGCTACGGCGTTTCTTTCCGGCTTAACGGTGGTCATCGTGCTGTTTGCGGGCGGACGGCGGGTCATTGAGGGAAACCTTTCTCCGGGGAGTCTTGTCGCGCTGCTGGCTTATTTTCAGATGCTCATCTGGCCCGTACTCGGCGCGGGCTTTACCGTGAATATGCTCCAGCGGGGAGCGGTGTCTCTGGGGCGTATCAATCAGGTGCTGCGGACCGAGCCGGCTATTAAAACCCGCTGCCCCCGGAACCGCGCGTCCGAAACCGGCGGGATGATCGAATATCGGGGACTCGCCTTTGCGTATCAGCAACCGATGGGAACGCCCGGCGGCCCAGGCAAAAAACCATTCGAACTGAGCGGCATATCGTTTACGGTGCGGCCCGGCGAATGGCTTGGCATCATGGGAAAGACCGGTTCAGGCAAGTCGACGCTGATCAAGTTCCTGATCCGTCTCGTTGACCCGCCTCCGGGGACGGTGTTTGTAGACGGCCTCGATGTGCGTGATTGGGATTTGGCGGAACTCAGACGGCAGTTCGGGATGGCCCTACAGGACAGCTGCCTCTTTTCAGACAGTGTGAAGGGCAACATCGCCTATTATGCGGACTGCGCGTCCGGCTCAGGTTTTCACGGCATACGGGCCGGCGCTCAGGAGGCAAGCGCCATCATCGAATTGGCCGCGCTCGACCGTGATTTGAGTATGTTGCGCGACGGGATCGACACGGTGGTAGGCGAGCGCGGTTTGACCCTCTCCGGCGGACAGAAACAGCGGGTGGCCATTGCCCGCGCCGCCTTGATTGACCCCGCGATTCTCGTGCTCGACGATTCGCTTTCGGCGGTTGACATGGAAACTGAACGGCGTATCCTCTCCGGCCTGTATAAATACCGGAAAGGCAAGACGACCGTCATCATCTCGCATCGCGCCGGCGCGTTCCTCTATGTTGACAAAATCGCGGCGTTTGAAGACGGCAGGCTCATCGAATACGGCACGAAAGAAGAGCTGCTTGCCCTGGACGGATACTATGCAAGAATCGTTAAAATAGAGGGGGCATCTTAATATGGCTGATTATTTTGAAACAGACGCGGTGGTAAAAGAGTATGACCGGCGGATTTTCGCGCGTATTCTCTCGTACATCAAGCCCTACCGGGGCTTTGCGCTCATCGCGGCGGCGAGCCTGCTGTTATCGACGGCGGGAGAACTGCTTGTGCCGGTGATGCAGCGGCGGCTGATTGACGGCGCGATCCTTGCGGTACACGGGGAGTCGTTTGAGCGGCTTTCCAGGATATGCCTGTTGCTGTTGTGCGTCCTGGCCGGCGTGTTTTTCTTTACGTTTGTACAGACCTGGTTTACCCAGCTTATCAGTCAGAATGTGATGCGGGATATCAGGCTCGCGCTCTTCAAGAAAACGGCGTCTCAGTCGAGCGCGTTTCTCTCGACGCACCCGGTGGGGAGAATCGTTACGCGGCTCACCGGCGATGTGGAGACGATAAACGAGTTTTTTACCGGCGTTCTTTCCGCGTTTCTCAAAGATTTCGCGGTGATGGCGGGCGTGGTGGTTACCCTGCTGGCGCTGTCGCCGCGATTGGCGCTGGTCGTGTTTACCGTGTTGCCGCCAGCCTTGTTTTTGACGGTTATCAATAGAAAAAAAGCGCGCGACGCGTTCCGCTCTCAGCGTCAGGCTTCAAGCAGCGTCAACGCGTATATGGCGGAACACCTCTCCGGACGGGAATTGGTACAGGCGGCGAACGGCGAAAAGCGGACGGCGCGGGAGTTTGCCCTGAGGAACCGCGAATTGCTTGATGCCAATCTTGGCGAGATGATGGTGCAGGCGACATTCCGTCCTGCGGTTGAATTTCTCTCTACGCTGGTTACGGCGGCGGTGATTTCCGTGGGGGCGTGGCTTGCAACCGGAAGAAGCGTTTCCGTAGGCACTCTGGCCGCCTTCATCAATCTGGTCTCGATGTTTTTCAACCCTTTGATCGACATTGCCGAGAAGTATACGATTCTTCAATCGGCGATGGCGGGCGGGGAACGGGTTTTCACCCTGCTCGACACCGAAGAACAGATTCCCAATGCCGAGGGGGCGGAACGCCTGTCCGATAACGCGCCGCCGCCCGCCTGCAAGGGAACCATCGAGTTCCGGGATGTCCGGTTTTCCTACAAGGCCGGAGAGGAAGTGCTCAAAGGGCTTTCGTTTACCGTGCGGGCGGGAGAGAAGGCCGCGATTGTGGGTTATACCGGAGCGGGAAAATCGACCGTCAGCAATGTTTTGCGGCGGTTATGGGACATTGATGCGGGGATGATCCTGCTTGACGGGAAAGATGTGCGGCAGATGCGGCTTGCCGATCTGAGGCGGACGGCGCTGCCGGTATTGCAGGATGTGTTCCTCTTTTCAATGTCCATCGCGGACAACATCGCGCTGGGCCTGCCCCTGTCGCGGGAGGAGGTTATCGCGGCGGCCAAGGCGGTTTCAGCGCACGGCTTTATCGACGCGTTGCCGGACGGATACAACACCCTGTTATCGGAAGGAGCGACCAACATCTCGTCAGGGCAGCGCCAGCTCATCTCGTTCGCGCGGGTTATCGCGCACAATCCGGCGGTAATCGTATTGGACGAGGCGACGAGTTCTATCGACACGGAGACGGAGCGGCTCGTTCAACAGGGCATCGACAGCCTGCTGACCGGCCGGACATCAATCGTAATCGCGCACCGGCTCTCCACGATCCGCAACGCGAACACGATTCTGGTTCTGAAAAACGGGGCGCTGGCCGAACAGGGAACGCATGAAGAGCTGCTCGCAAAGGACGGCCTCTACGCCGGTCTGAGACAGGCGTAGGGCTGGCTTAACGGCGTCCGCGCCCCGGCGCGTTTGAATTTCATAAACCTTTTATGCATGACGAGGCATTGAGAAAAAGTAACGTTAGCCCTGCGGGCAGCCAGACTGAAAGCATGCCGGTTTGGGTTACTTTTTTATGAGGCAGCGTACGCCCGATTAAAGCAATACGGCTAATGCCATGCTGGCAGGCAGTCAGTATTCTACCTGTGAATAAAATATGACAGGCTGCCGGTTATAGTGACCGAAACGGAGGGGAGAACTATGACGGGAGAAATACAAAGTTACTTTAACGGAGGAAGAACGG
>JAIRNN010000111.1 GCA_031257995.1 Spirochaetaceae bacterium
CAATAGTCGCAGTATTGGTTACCCGGCATTCAGGGGGATTATCCCCGGAATGAAAAACCGCACAAGAATATAAAAACACACAATACAAAAACATTAAAGTTTTTCGGAAAATAAAAAAAGTTCAAAAAAACAGGGCAAAACACGCGAAAACACTTGACAATTTTTCTAGGGCGTGGTATGCTGATATTAGTGGCAGTGATTATAACGTCTGCTTCAACCACTGCATTATCAGCGGCAGCTTGAGGCCGTCGTCGGGCTTGATGTAAAACGTGAGCCACGCTCCTTCAAGCCGGAGGCCGCGCATCTCGAAGTCGTAACGCGCTTTTGTTTCGCGAAATACGCGGTGGAGCAGCACTTTCGCCTCCGGCAACCGGAACAAGGGCTCCTCGATATTAACCGCCGTCCGCACCTCGTACCAGACGTTTTTCGCCAGATCTCTTTCTTTTCGCATAAATATATCCTCGTACATATATATGCGGTTACCAGCCGTACCGCTTTAATCCGGCACGAAAAAAGCGCGAAAAAGGTGAAAAAATCTTAGGTTTTGAAACTGTCTCTATTAATTGTGCCGAAAGACTGCTGTACTACCGATACGTTACTGAACTAAATGGAATAATCTCACTCAAATGCAACAAAATACTAAAAAAAGCCTTAACCTTTTTTTTGTAATTCCGATAAAAGAAGTATAAAGGATGTAAAAGGCGGCCGGGGCCGTCTCACAAGGAGTATAATTATGGTAATTAATCACAATCTGAGCGCCATGTTCGCCAACCGCTCGCTTGGTGTAACGAATGGCAATGTTGCGAAGAACAACGAAAAACTCTCGTCCGGGCTTCGTATCAATCGTGCTGGAGACGATGCGTCCGGTCTTGCCGTATCCGAAAAGATGAGAAGCCAGATTCGCGGTTTGAACCAGGCTTCGACGAACGCGCAGAACGCTATTTCTTTCATTCAGACGACTGAAGGCTACCTGCAGGAAAGTCAAGATATACTCCAGCGTATTCGCGAACTGGCGGTTCAGTCGGCAAACGGCGTGTATACGTCCGAAGACCGTATGCAGATACAGGTTGAGGTGTCGGTGCTTATTGATGAAGTTGACCGCATCGCAAGCCACGCGCAGTTTAACGGGCTGAATTTGCTCACCGGTCGTTTTGCCAATCCTACGGGTGCGAATGTTGTAACCGCTTCTATGTGGTTTCACATCGGCGCGAATATGGACCAGCGCGAACAGGCGTTCATCGGTACGATGACTGCGACCGCGCTGGGTCTCCGTGATTTCAACAATCTCAGCATTATGTCGCTCGAAACACCGGATGAGGCGAACCGCGCGATCGGCACCCTTGACTCGGCGTTGAAAAGGGTAAGCAAGCAACGGGCCGACTTGGGCGCGTATCAGAACCGCTTGGAACACGCGATTCGCGGCATTGATGTTGGCGCGGAAAATTTGCAAGCGGCGGAATCCCGTATCCGTGATACCGACATGGCAAGCGAGATGGTCGAGTTTACCAAGAACCAAATCCTCGCTCAGAGCGGTACGGCGATGCTGGCTCAAGCCAACCAGCGCGGTCAGACGGTACTTCAGTTACTCCAGTAGTTTTTTGGGAACCGCTGGAAAGAGAGCCGGTCTTAAATAGGGTTATTCGGGAATCGTGTTCCCGAACAACCCCTTTTTACACGGGAGGGTGTATGAAACAGAGCATTGGTTTCGTCATAATTACCACAATCGTCACAATCGTTCTTTCTTCCTGTGCGTCCACGCCCGAATCATCGGCGGTTTTAGAAGAAAACGCTGTCTCCATAGCCGACGCGGTACGTGACGGCTATGTGAACGTAACGAGAAAAATTCCCTCGAAACAGCGGGTCGTCGTACTCGGCGTAACCGGAAATGACCAAAGTGAAGCGGCATGGGCGGACGATGAACTCATCCATCTTTTGGTAAACGCGAAACGCTACACGGTCCTCGACCGGCGCAGACTTGATATGAACCTTGCCAAAAGAAAACCTTCAGGCGAAATTGAAGAAACGAGTGTAAAGGAACTTGGCTATTTGCTCGGAGCGGAAATGGTACTCTACGGCAACATAAATTCCTACCACAACCAGATACGTTTTCTCAGTCTCAAGGTTATGGATGTGCGAAGCGGCGAAATTATTGCCATCACATCGGAACGATTTACCGCCGGTTAAGGAAAATTAACGGAAAAGAAGAAGCCGCGCCCATGCCGCCGTTTGCCGTCTGCGGTTATTTCTGAAAAATTATCCCATTTTCACACGAATCACACGAATTTTCACATTCAATCATACAGAAAAATGAAGACTATGCTATTCTGTTCGTGTGGTTCGTAGTTAAATTGTATTTCTATGCGGTTATCCTGGCGGTTCCCCGTGATGAAGTTCGCTTAATAGGTATGGACGCATTCCCGGCGCACTATTGAGGCTGCCAATTCTGACGGCGTTTGATGAGAGCGGCCATCGCCTTCGCGTTGAGAAGGCGGGCCGTTTTTTCGTCAAGTATTACCGTGTGCGCCCAGTGTTCGGAAAAAAACCTCCGCCCGCCCCAACATTGATTTTGGGCGTGGTCTTTGTCCAGAGTTCGTCCAGCGCGTCCGCTTCTTCTCCGGTCATTTCAGCCATAGTTTCTCCTAATCCAACAACGCCTTATACGCGACGCGTAGCGGCATCGCATGAAACATGTTAATTCAGTCTTCATCAATGCGGTTATACATGATTTCAACCGGGTTAGCCCTAGTGTCAAATCCAATCAACAAAAACTTGTTGTATTTCCCCTCAACTGGGTCTCAAATATATAAGTTTCAAAAGCCGAAAGAATATCAGCCTCGGTTCCCCCATGTTTGAAGGCGGCATGGTTGAATTTGACACTGCCTTGTATACTGCTTTAGGCATGGAAATAACATCGGTGTATTTTAGACGGGGGAAGTCTCCCCCTCGCTCCTGCCCGCTCTCCGGTCGATGTGTCCACGCCTAAAGGCGCGTCCACACCTCCCTCCGTTTGGTCATCCGCTACCCCCTCAGCGGGGGTCAGCCCCCCGCAACGCCCCCGGATCATTGCCGGGCAATTTTTTGGGGAACTGTAAATGATGTTTTCATGCCTAATGGAGATATATACATAACACTTTCCCCACTATCCAGCAAAGGATTGTAGTATGAAAAGGTAAGAAATGAGAAGGGACGGAATACGGTCGGCAGGGAATCACAATGCACCGCAGATGAACACGGGTTAGCACGGATAGAAAGGTCCGCGAATTAACGCGAATCAAGAGATGCCCAGTGTGAAAACCCCGCATTGCCTGCCATATATCTGTCTCATCCGTGCCGCTATATATGGCCGCCACACGGCGCAATCTGCGGTTCCCCGTGATGAGGCGGAAGTTTACGCCCATGTGCCGATGCGGGAATCACGCGGACAAAAGCCGCTCGATACGTTTGGTTACGCCCTCGACCGAATCATAAATCCGCATATCCGGTGCTCCCGCATCAATAAAATCGTTTTTCAACAGCAGAAAATGAGTACAGCCAAGTA
Source organism: Spirochaetaceae bacterium (assembly GCA_031257995.1). GTDB lineage: Bacteria > Spirochaetota > Spirochaetia > Treponematales > Breznakiellaceae > JAIRNN01. Next base: position 3,539 of record JAIRNN010000111.1, read on the forward strand.
CCACGCCGTCCGCATTTTTGGCGCGAAGTCGCTGTATGTATGGGCGCACCATTTCCGCCCGTTCCCGCCCGGTCGCGGTTTCAAGCCGGTGTTCGACAAACTCGACCAGTTCGGGAGCGGCCAGCCGTTCAATGCGGCAACATTTTCTGGAAGATGCCGCGATAACATTGATATAGGGGTCGTCTATCGTCCGTTCCGTGCCGATGACACCGACAACACCGGTCGCACTGTTTGCAATGGCCGGTTTGACTGCGGGAACCGTGCCTACAAACGTTATTTTGGGAAAAGCCGCCCGCAGTTCGTCCAGGGTGGAGACCGAAGCCGTGTTACAGACAAGGGCGATAAGCGCAGGCGAGTATTGGCGGTACAACATCTCGGTGAAATGGATGAGAATCGCGGCCAATTCGGCCTTAGTCCTTTTTCCATAGGGGAAATGCTCCGTATCGGCGGCATAGACGGCGTTCACGCCGGGATTTCGCGCCCGAAAGAAATCAAAGTAAGGCAATCCCCCCTTTCCCGAATCAACAAAAACGACCGTTTTTTGGCACACACGATAATTATACCGGAGGCTGGTTTTTGAGATAAGACCGCATGTTGCAGACGCAGGCCTTTACCGGATAAAATGACCTTCCCGCCGTTCGCCGTTGATGCTGGGGATTTCCAAGACCGTTCCGGCTTCCAGCAAATCGGGATTGTCGGGGTATTCGAGTTTATCGCGGTTCGCCTCGTAGATGATGGGCCAGCGGAAGGGGTCGCCGTAAACAAATTCGGCTATATCCCAGAAACAATCGGGCGGCCAAGTCCCCACCGTGTAGTATTTGGGGAGAACGGCATCCTGAGCGGGTGCCTCAGGAGCGGTTACCGGAGTTTCCACGACCGTACCTGACGTGCCCTGAACGGCGGCGTTTTGGGCGGCGGCTGGGATGGTGAGGCTGGCGTTCGCCAGATTGGGCGGTTGCTGCCCGGCACGGCTTATCTCCGGGGTGAGCGCGTTATCTTCCGGGGTCGTCTGTAACGAGGAGATTTCTTCTGCCTTCTTTCGGGACCCTGCCGCATCTGCTTCGGCTTTTTTCCGGGCGGCCTCGGCCTCGGCTAGCAGGCAGTCAGTATTCTACCTGTGAATAAAATATGACAGGCTGCCGGTTATAGTGACCGAAACGGAGGGGAGAACTATGACGGGAGAAATACAAAGTTACCTTAATGGAGGAAGAACGGG
>JAIRNN010000322.1 GCA_031257995.1 Spirochaetaceae bacterium
TTATAGTGTGTATACGGCATCGTTTGCCTCCGATAGTTTGGGTGTGCAACTTTATACTGCCGTGTTTACGATGCCGTTTCTATACCTTTCTACTTTCGCACTTCAAAAAAAATCGGCCTTTTTTTTCGATAAAGTCTTTAAACGGGGGTAGTTTTTGATTCGGGATAAGTTGCATTTGTACAATGACGCGATCATTATCAAAAGTAACAACTCAATCTTTTTGAGCTGTCACAAAATTCAGTTGCTGTAAATTAGCGGGCTGTTCGCCAAATCCTAAATAGATGTTAGGTTGGGAGACAAGAGAAGGCATCATAGCTAATTTTTCAAAACCCGGAGAAAACCTTGCAACCCATTCCGGTGTTCCTACAACACCATGAAAAAGAAAAAAGGTAAATTGATAAAATGGCCGATATTCGATTAACATACTTCTCCTCAAAACATTCCCTTGTGGGAAACTGTCAAGAACACGCAAAAAGTCTCCGCAACAGGATAGGCCCCAAAAAATGAAAAATTTAACCATGAACCATACAAACTGGGAACACGGTTCACCGCAGATGGCAAAGCATCCTTCTCAACGCCGGTTTGCGAGCCGGATTATTTCAAAACGGTTCTTTACGCCCAATTTGAGGTAAATGGTGCTGACGTGGTTTTTGATCGTCTGCGAGGCGAGGTGCAGTTTTTTCGCGATTTCCTCGTTCTCGTAGCCGATAGCGATGCAGGTAAAAATTTCCCGCTCGCGGGCGGTGAGGGTTTTGAGCCAGGGCAGCGTTTCCGTAGAGTCCGCCAGAATGCCTGAAGGCTCATTGCCGTTATACTTCTGCTGCACTAATTTTCGGGCGATTTCGGGGGAGATTTGGATCACATTGTTTTTCAAGGCCCGGATCACGGTGATGAGTTCTGTCGGGGAAATAGCTTTGAGTAAATAGCCCGACGCGCCCGCCAGGATCGCCGCCCGGACATATTCGTCCTCGTCGTAGGTGGACAGCATGATGATCTTGATATCGGGATGCGCACTTTTTATGAGGCCGACCGCCTCGATGCCGCCCATCTCCGGCATAAGCACATCCATGAGGATAATGTCCGGGTGTTCCCTCTCGGTGGCGGCCACCGCCTCCCTGCCGTTTGAAACGACCCCGATAACCGTCATGTCCTCCGCATAGTTGGCGAGAAAAGTGCTGAGACTTTCGATAATCAGCGTCTGATCATCGGCAAGCAGGATTTTAATCTTTGAATATTCCATATAAGTTGTCATTATGACAGAAAGGGCGGGGGACGCTCAATACCGCACCCGCAACCATTTACTGGGGTAACGGCACTCTGGCACGATAGATATACCAGTGGTGTCATCGTTGGACGAGTGCCGGTTTGATAACCTGTCGGCTGGACAGGCGGTATTGAAGGCAGACAAAACAGAAGGATTGGCGGCAGGATGCGCATCTGCCGGTAAAAACCTTCCGCACCATAGGGTTAGGGCATCCTCTGTCGGAGGAACTCGCCTCTAACGTGCCCCCTGCCGACAAGATAACTTAACAGTACTCGTCCACCGAAGCCGACACGTTACTACAGATAGGTACGATAAACACAGATGAACACGGATTCCTTACACCATACTCCGCTTAATCTGTGAAATCCGGATAATCTGTGGTAAACCGTGATTAAGCCTGCGGTTAAGGTTGGAACCCTTGCATACCACACTCTATGAGTGTATTATATGGATATGGAATTGGAATATACCTACTATAAAGCGGAAGACGGTTTTTTTGTGGGTTGGTTTGATGACTTCCCTGAAGATGTAACCCAAGGGGAAACCCTTGAGGAGCTAGAAGAAATGCTTATGGATATGTACGAGTGTTTGAACCTCGTGAAATACCACAAAGGAAAACTGATTCTGGCATGAAGAGGGTCGACTTGCTTCAGAATCTGAACCGGCAAGGGGTCGTTTGTACCCGTCATGGGGCAAAACATGACGTATACGTGCAGCCGCGAACCAACAAGGAAGCAGCCGTCCCCCGCCACGATGAAATCAACGAATATACCGCAAAGGCAATACTAAAAAAACTCTCCGGATAATCCGATAGATTATGGCATCCGATGAAGAAGCGAATACGCCGCCTGTCCCCGCAACCATTTTCTGGGGTAGTGTGTCGAGGCCGGAGTGCCGGTTTGATAACCTGTCGGCTGGACAGGCGGTATTGAAGGCAGGAAAAACAGAGGGATTGGCGGCAGGACGCGCATCTGCCGATAAAAACCTTCCGTCCCATAGGGTTAGGGCATCCCCTGTCGGAGGAACTCGCCCCTAACGTGCTCCCTGCCGACACGACAACTAAACAGTCCCCGGCCTACCGACACGCAATCATAGTAATGGTACCGTAGCCCTACGGCAGCGGCTCTCCGGCCTGCCGACACGTTACCACATTAAATGATACAGTGCCCATCGGCACCAGCGGTATCGTTATCCTCAAGCGGAAGCCGCCTTCCTGCGGGGAGGATACGGCGAGGGTACCGCCAACCGACGCGAGCCGTTCTTCCATACCCGCAAGACCTATGCCTTTGACAATGTGTTCGGCACCGATGCCGTTGTCGGTGACGGTCATCGTGAACTCGCGGGGGAATTCCCAAAACTGTATCTGGATACGGCTTGCTCGTCCGTGCCGTATCGAGTTGGTAAAGGATTCCTGGATGATTCGGGAAATGACCTTGTTCACGGCGAGGCCGTAGTCGTTCTTCATGTTGCCCGTTTCAACGGCGACTGTGATGCCCGTCACTTCTTCGAATATTTTTTTGAGCTGATAGATGGTCTCGACGCTCGTGTGGGAAGGTTCCCGTATCTTGCGGATCAGATGCAGGGTTTCCCGCGTGTCGTTCAGCCCCCGCGAAGCCAGCCCGCGTATCTGGTGAAATATTTCCTGGGCATGCGCCGTCTCCAATTTGCTCCGGCTCACCGCCGCGTCGCTTACCAGAATGATGTTGCTGAAAGCGTAGCCGCAACTGTCGTGAAGATCGCGGGTAAACCGCAGCCGCTCCTCCCGTACCGCCTCTTCGCCCCGCTCTTTGGCCAGCTCCTGCAACCGGTGGTTAAAGAGCATCAACCGCGTTTCCACTAAGTTCAGGTGGGCGATTGTTTCCTTATCATACCGGTGCATGTCGATGCAGTAGCGCAACGTGATCATAAGCGCCGACACAACCGCCATGACGAGGATCAGGATGCCCGTTTCCGCAGGTGAAGGCCGGACAAACGTGGCGCCTCCCAGAGACAGCCCCATAAAAGGCGGATGCGTGAAGAACAACAGAAAAAACAGTATGCCGCACACCGACAAAGCGCACCCCCTTCGCGGCGGAAACACGAGGGACACCATCGTGAGGTAGGCAAGATAGATGAAAATCGTGACGGTAAAAAAATCGTCCAGCGCATACACCGCAAGAACCGCCGCCCCCGCCCCGGCAACCAGATATATGCCCCAGAAGGGTGAAGATGCGGCAAAAATACCGCCAAACAGCACCGCCGCATACACCCCAAAGGACAGGTAAAAGTTCCGCAGGAACACCACCCGGTTAAACGCTTCGTTGGCACTAAACGTTATGGGAATTTCGGCACCGGGGTGGTATTGCGAAGCGAACATAACCACCGCGCACAAGAGCAACGCAGTGACGAGTACGGAGGATAGGATGCTATACGGCCATTCTGGCTTCATGGAACCTCCTCTGTCTTGGCGGCTATTTCCGCTTGCCCGAACCTTTTCGAGACAACCTTTACTATTATAGCATAATAAACAAGAAGGAATAGGGAAGAGTGGGGGAAGTCTCCCACTGTCAACAACTTAAGAATTTGTCCACAGATTACACAGATGAACACAGATTAAAAAAGTGGTTTGAAGTAAAAAATCCGGGTAATCTGTGGGCCTTTTTTATTTTCTATTTGCTTAACTTGTTGACAGTGGGAAGTCTCCCCCTCGCTCCAGACCGCCGCCCGCAAGCGGGCTTAGGGTCTTACGCTACCCCCTCTGCGGTGGGTCCGCCCCCGGCTCAATCACGACTTTATGGCTCTATTGACAATACGTAAATCCCGCATTATAGTATCACTCAAGGAGATGGTTATGAATACAACATTAACATTACGCATTGATCAAGATGTCATAGAAAACGCGGAAAAGCATGCGAAAGAGCAAAAAAGAAGCGTTTCAACATTGGTTTAAGAATATTTATCTTCAATATCTTCATCGGCCAATCGAGAAAATGAATATGACACGCTGCGCCCAATAACAAAAGAACTGGCCGGAATAATCAAGGTAAATAAACATACGGATTATAGAAATATTTTAACTGACGCATTAATGGAAAAATATACATGAAAGAAAAACTCTTTTTTGACAATGATATTATTCTGGATATTTCTATTGAGCGGGATAAATTACTGGAAAATGATGTAAACGAGGCGGTAAAGTTAATAAATCTCATAGAATCCGGAAAATATGAAGGGTACATATCTACGATTATTTTTACAAATACATACTATATCCAGAGAAAATTAAAAGATCATAATACGTCCATCAATTTTCTCAAGAAATTAAGGATCGTATTAACGGTGCTAAGTATGGATGACAGCATAATACAAAAAGCATTAGAGTCGGGATTCAACGATTTTGAAGACGCGGTACAATATTTTACGGCAGTAGAAAATAAAATGGATTATATCATTGCCCGCAATACGGAAGATTATAAAAAATCAGCAATAAAAGTATATCCACCATCTCAATATTTACGAACCTCTGGACAAATTTTAACTTGTTGACAGTAACCGCGATTGGCGGCGGTTAAACCGAAGCGGTTCTTGCGATTACATATATTCCATTATACCGAGGCTGTTTCAAAACCCCACGCAAACCTTGGACTGCCCGTATTTACCTCCAGCCCTCAGTTGAATTTAACCGCTAAGGCGCCCAATGCCGCGCCCGAAACAGGCACAACGGTTGCGCATGGCGCAACTTGGGTTGTGCTAGGGGCGTTATACAATTACACAACACGGTGCGGCGCCAATAAAGGCCCCGCCTTTTTATTCAAGCATCAGTGCCGCAGTACTAAGGCGTAGAAGGTTTTTACCGACAAATTCGCGTTCTATCGTCAATTGGTCTGTTTTGCAAGTGTTTAATAGTGCCTGAAAGCCGATGGGTTATCAAACCGGCAAACGCCATCCTTATCCGCCTCTGCGGTTTACTAACTGCCTTCGCCTTCGCGGTTAATTCCTTCTGCTTTGTCAACTGACAGAAATACCCCAATATAAATGAGTTTTGGAACAGGCTTTACCATTATTTTTCTATCCGTTCACTTTTTCCTCCAGTCTAAACAAATATCCGCATGGGGGATCCCGTCCGCAAAAACGGAAACGGTACTCTCCTCATGTACGCCGGTGTTGATTAACACATAGACCATCAGCCGTCCCTTGTAGAACCGCCTCCGGGGAGCGGCGCATGCGTCACAGTCCGCGATGTCACCGTTTTCGATTCCCAGGAGTCTTCCATGTCCGGTAACGGAAACATGAACCATAAGATTCGTCGCGGTACACAGGCGGTTATTTTGATCCAATGCCTCCACTTCAATTTGGGCTATTCTGTAGCCGTCGGCCACAACGTTTCCTGTGCTGCCGTTCGCGCTCCGCCATTCGCGGAGATGCAAGAGAACTGCGGGCAGCGTCGATTGCAAAGTGTCGGAAAGGTCAACGCCAATGCCCGCAACGCTCAATCCTCCCCGTTCAAAGGGAATACTCCAGACTATGTACCCGTATTCGTCATTACGCCTGCCAATGCCAATACTCTTGCCGTTATGAAAAAGCTCCGCTTCAGCAAGGTTGGTATAACAGACGACCTCTATGGGAGCGCCCGGCTGATAATCCCATGAACGAAAGAGTTCCCAACTCTGGATTTCACCAGCCGCCGTTCCCGCCGCTTCCGGACGGGTGGCAAGGTAAAGAAGGGGGCTGTCGCTCCAAAGGGACTTGCGCCTAAAGTAAGCGATTTTTTCATTGCCCGCAGTATCCAGAAGACCGCCGCCGGAACCACGCACAGGCCAGCCTTTGGCTTCGCCCAAAAAATCTACGCCGGTCCACAAGAACTGCGCGCTGATATACTCGTTATCCCGTACCGCATTCCATGCGGCGATGCTATGACCGTTCTCGCTGCCCAAAATCGGCAGGGTCGGAAAACGCCGGTGGTCGTCCTCATACAGATGTTCCTTGTAGTTGTAGCCCACCACGTCCAGACTGTCAAAGATGCCCAACTGGGAGGACAATTCCGGGAATGCGGCGGCAAGCAGGACGGGCCGGGTTGGATCGTGCCGCTTTACAATGGCCGCCAGCTTCACGGCGATGGGCGCAAGGCGTTCCATGTTGGGTCTGTTCCGGTTGAACACCGTTTCCTCCTTTGGTTTTCCGGCATCGTTGTTTCCGGTCATCTCCGTGAACAGCGGATGCGTATACGGATCATTGGGGTAATCTATTTCATTCCCGATGCTCCACATAATGACGCAGGGGTGATTCCGGTCGCGGATAACCATATCCGCAAGATCCTGTTCATGCCATTGGGGAAAGTCTTCGCTGTACCCCTGATGAACCGGGGGATAGACGTTGTGACCCCCTGTCCATTTGTTTTTGCAGCCTTCCCATTCGTCAAAAGCCTCGTCCATGACCAAAAATCCCATCTCATCACAAAGATCGTACAATTCGGGCATGTGGGGATTGTGGCTGGTTCTGATCGCGTTGCACCCCATCTCTTTTAGTTTTTCAAGACGCCGCCGCCACACATCGGGCCATACCGCCGCGCCCAGGCAGCCCGCGTCATGGTGAAGGCAGACACCCTTCATCTTGACGGGCTTTCCGTTGAGAAAAAATCCGGCGTTGGGATCGAATTTGATGGTACGAAAGCCTGTCCTAAGGGGAGGTGTACGAGAGACGACTTTTCCCCCGCCCTCAAGATAGAGTTCCATGGTAAGCGTATACAGATGCGGCGTTTCCGGGGACCAGAGCCGGGGAAAGGGAACCCTGACTTCCACCTCAAAGGGAACCGCGCCGTCTGCGTCCGGGGCGGTGACAACGGCTTCCGGCGAGCGCAATTCCTCCGTGTTTCCGGCAAAAGCGCCTTTACCAGAAAATATGCGGGCGGCGTGGCCGTGGAACCATCACCGCAACAGAGCGGACCCGTGATCGTCCCGGCAATGCGGAGCAGGGCTTCATCCTCCATATAATCGGTACGCAGCGACAGGGAACTTTCATCAACAGAAAAACGATCATAGAAGCGGAGATATACGGTGCGGTATATGCCGGAACCGGTATACCACCGGGAATCGGCGATGTCCTCATGCGAAACCTTTACGGCGATAACATTGTCCCCGTCCCGCAGACAGTGGGAAATAGCGTAACGGAAAACGGCGTACCCGGATGGCCGTTTGCCGAGGTAATAGCCGTTGCACCAGACTTGGCTGTTTTTATAAATGCCGTCAAAACAGACGTACGCTGGTTTTCCCTTCCAATCTTCAGGCGGACGGAACACATGGCGATACCAGCCGGTTCCTCCGGGAAGATACCCCGTGCCGCTTGAATAGACGGTGGAAAATGAAAACGACACCGCCCAATCATGGGGAACAACTATGTCTTCCCAATCGTGGTCGTCAAACCCGCCCTGTGAGATATGCTGTGAATCAAAATCCCCGGCCTCCCCCGCCGAAACGAGGGAAAATTTCCATTCACGTAGATTTACAATGTTCATTGCCGGTTCTCCTTGCGCCATTGATATTCAATCGGGCATTAACAGAAGGTGTCCGCTAAAAATCGTATACTACGGTATAGACCGAGCGTGGCGGAATCATGAAACTTTCACCAGCGGAGGACACGAAACTCATGTTGTTTGTTTCGTCGGTAAGGTAACGCTTTATTTCTACCGGCAGGGAGCCGTTCGCAAAGGCCGCCTGCATCTCGACGGAATTGGTTCCCAGATTTACATAGACCGCGATGATCCGGCTTTCGTCCGGGGAGATATAAGCCGTACCCATCAGCCCGTTAAGGTTGTCAACACCCTGAAGGAGTACCCGTTTGAAGCCGGGACGTACAAAGAGGCTGTAATTGCCCAAAGCCCAGAGGGTGGGATAGTCCTTAACCGCGCCGGATACGGTTATGGGGTATCTGTCTATCGTGTCCTTTTCAAATTCCGTTACCCCCGGAGCCAGGGCGATAAGCAAAAAGCGATCTTTGTGGCTCCAGCGTTCAACATCCATAGCGGTCCAATAGGACCAGGAATTTGCCCCGGCAAACACCACGTCGCTGTAGATCACCTTCGCCATAAAAAGCGCTATGTCGGTATAGCTGGCGTTATCCGGGTTACTGGGTATACCTTCCCCGCCGTCATCCAACAGGCTCCACTCAGTCTGAAAAACCTCCAGACCGAATTCATCAGCTTTTGCCCTGACATTTTGCCGCGTATCCTGAAGTTCAGAGTTCGTTTTGTACGTATAGTAACTGTGTCCGCCGATAAGTTTTCCAACCGAAGGAAGATTGCCTACATAGTTAGCACTGGAAGGGTTAAAAAATTCGTTTATCTGATTATCATAACCGTTCTCTACGCCGCTGCGGTATAAGTACCACCATTTCGCCGCCTCGGAAAGCATAATCTTTGTCGTAAGCCCCCGCTCTGTGATTGCCTTGTCAAGTTCCACAACGAGGGTTTTGATCTCCGTATTCGTCCAGGGGAACCTTCCTGCCCGTTACCGTTCCATGTATACTGGGGTTCGTTCACCGGACTGATGTAATCAAAGGTGATGCCCTCCGTGTCGTTGAAATGTTTGGCAACTTCCGCCATATAAACGGCAAAATCGTCAAAATAGCCGCTTTGGAGATTGGCCTTTTTGTCCCCGGTGGCGTAGGCTTTGCCGTTGCGGGTAAAGCGTATCGGCGGCGAATTGGAGAAGGCCACAAAGGATTCGACCCCGTACTCTTTTGCCTTGCGGAGGAAGTACTGCTGGCCGGCTTGTTGATTCCAGTTAAAATCACCGGTGGTGTTGTCCAGAAAAGATTCGGCGCGGCGCGTAACCCTGCTGTTCCGATAATCACCGCCGGTACCTATTCCGCCCGAATCACCCTGCTCCTCGCTTCCCGCACCCAAGTTGACACGCCACATGGAAAGTCCTATTCCCATGGGGTTCCCGTCATCGTCAAAGTCTTTGCTAAAGAGCCAGCGGGCGATCTGTTCTTTTTCCTGTTCGTTCCAGTACTTTCCAACAAAGTTACCGCACCAGCAGTCGGATGCGGCGAACCCCCGCATGGTCTGGTAAACAATTCCAGGATCGATGAGTACCTCTGCGGCGGTTACTGGTTGCCGTTGAATGCCGAATAAGTTTTCGCAGGACCCGCTCATCAGAAAGACCCCCAAAACCAGACAGAAACTCAATAATGATAACAAAACTCTTTTCTTCATGGCTATAACTCCTTTTGCCGTCATATTAGAGTTGTTGGATACTTCAGTTTTCCAACAACTTCTACCGGCCAGTAGACGATGTTCTATCGGCCGGCCCTCAGTTGAATTTAACCGCTAAGGCGAATAAGGCGCAGAAGGTTTTTACCGGCAGCCGCGCCTTTTATCGCCAATTCGCCTGTTTTGTCAGCTTTCACAGAAAGCCGCCTTCAAGACCGCTTGTAAAGCCGACGGACTATCAAATCAGCACGCCTCTATCCTTATTCGCTTCAGCGGTTTATAACCGCCTTCACCTTCGCGGTTAATTCCTTCTGCTTTGTCAACTGACAAAAATACCCCATATAAATGAGCCTTGAAACAGCCTCATCTCCATTAAAACAGACTTATAGTAAGAATGAACGGCACAGTAACAATGAGTTTGCTTTTCATGTACGCCTCTTTCTCTTCTTTCTGGGCTTTCGTTCCATTGGGGGTCCAGAAATAGCCGTCACCCCGTATCGGCACGTTAGCCCCAACACCGCATTTGAAGGTAACGCCGGAACCCATCTCTTTTGTGAACCATGCGCCCAGACCGAGGTCAACAATACCGTTATGGCTGATCGTGTCGTTGCTTTCAAAAGTGTCGTTGCCGTTCACCTTGACGGCGATGTCGGCGGTTACCATGCCGAAACTGAACGTGTACGAAGGTTCAAGCCCGAATTCGATGTCAAATCCACCGGTAAAGTCCGCGTCTCCTGAATCAAAAACAACACGCTCGCCAAAACTCATTTTAAGCCGGCCCTTTAGCCCGATATTACCCAGACGGTACTCCGCTCCGGCGGCAATGGTCGCCGGTGAATAGTAAACATCGCCTTCGGAAGCGGCGATCTTGTAGTCCCGTCTGCTTCCACTGAGCACACCGAGGTCTCCGTAAATGGGGCCGACGCTCTTTACCGTACCGGTATCATCTTTCATCACCGTTACGGAAAAGGGAATACCGAAGCCGGCATCCAGCTTGAGGTTTCTGACCCTCGTAAGATTGAACGCCGCTTCAATCCTCGCCGATTCCCTGACATGGGAAGGCAACCAGAACGTGCCGTTGTGATACCAGTCGTCGCCGTGGCCCCATTTGTAGTTCGTGCCGATAAACTGAGCCCGCAGGAAGCCGATTCCTTCGATGTCATAGCCGATACCGGCGTGAAGCGTTGCAAAGATATAGGCCAGACCGTTTGGGGTAAGGGCCGCAAACTCGCCGGAACCGGTATCCAGTTCCCCTGTGACACCGAAAGAGGCAAACGCTTTAAGGGGCCTCAGGAAGGCGGGGACTGTTTCCGGCGCGTTAAGTATAAAAAGCGCCCCGAATCCATCGGACTCGCAGCGTTGAAAAATGGTATCCTCATCGCCGCCGTAACCGCCAACTATCTCGGAAATACCGCCTATCTTTCCCCTGAAATCGTCAAAGCGGTACATGCCAAATTTCATGGTGAGCATATTTAAGGGTTTTACCCACAGATTCGCGGTGTTGTCATTGGCGTAGACAGAGCCGCCGTCGCTTTTGGCCCGCAGCTTGATCTCAAAGCCGCCTTTTTCTTCCCTGTTGCTGCCCCAAACCTCAAAGCCGACGACGGCGCCGATGCTGTCCCAGCCCGGACCGCTTCCGACACCCAGACCGGGCCCCTCGCCGGCCTGGCCGTCCACTTCTCCGTCCGCGTCTCCCTTGTAAACCAGAGGCGCCCAAATTGATTTCCCCCAGGCCCCAAAGTGAAGGAGGCCCGCCGTGTTATCCGCTGCCGCCCCGCCGGTCATAACGAACAGCAACACAAGCCCTAAACCGGAAATTTGTTTCTTTTTCATAATGTTCTCCTTCTCAAAATACAGCGGCGGAATCGCCGCCGCTGTATAATTCTCAATCGGCTAGGCCCTTATCCACGCCAATGCGTACCTCGGCACCGCTGGGACCAATCCACTCGGAACTAGGCCCGTTCTTCTTGTCCGCCAGGATTCTGAACTGAATATAGCGGCCGGAAAGCGCCTCGCCCTTAACCGCGTTGAATTGGGTAAGATCAACGGAAACATAGCCTACGGAACTCGGATAGTCGATTTGGAACTCACCGAGTTTTGTTACGCCGTCAATGTTGGGATTTATACCGATCTCAACACTGTCGCTGATATAGACCTCCCAGTGGGTAGGCATGTGGTCGCGGTCTCTGGGATAAAACTCAAAAGAGACAATGTTGTTTTTCTTCTCGTTTAGATCAAGTGTAAAGAAATGAGCGGGGGTCAATCCAAGTGCGGTCAACCTGCTTTTATGCCCCTTCCCGCATTCATCGCCGTTGAATGTTACGTCAGTTTTCAAGTCATCCCAACTGGTTATATTATCAGCTACGGTACTGCTCCAGCCATAGTCCCAATAATTGAAATTGCTGTTGTCAATCATGAGGGTGGCGGCATTATCTTTATACCAGCAGCAGGCTTTAATCTCAAGGGAACTTGAACCTTCAAGATAGCCGAGGTTCCACCCTGTTCTTGGAAAGGTGATCTCTACCGTTATTCCGTTCGTCTCGCCGGCGGTATTGGTAATGGCATCGGCCCCGGTATAGGTAAAGGTATCTGCGGAGACGCCTTCTAAGGTGTAATCCATCTTGGCCGTCAGGATGATAACCGCCTTGTACACGGTCAGGGTTGCGAATCTTCCAGTGAGCGTGCTGTCATCCTTCACGTTCTTCCATGTGATGCTTCCGCTGTACTGGGCCGCGTCAATGTTCGAATCGGGCATTACCGCCTTGACCGGCGCGGTAATCAGACTGGTCAGATTAAAGGCGTTTACGAGTGTGTTTTCATTCTCTCCCGCCGTCTTGGGGAAAGTAACGGTTATCCTCATTTTGATAACACCGCCATCAAGGACGCTGGTAGCGGAAACGTCGGCCCCTGTATAGGCAAAACTGGCGAGATCAACGCCCGACAGGGTATACCCGGATTTCGCGGTTAGTTCAAGCCGCGCCTTGTACACGGTTGCCGGAGCAAAAGCCGGGCCCTCGTAGTCTGTTCCGTCTTGGTTCTGCCATTGAAGGGAAATATTGTACTGGGTTGAATCATTCGCCGTAGTCAGCGCCTGATTCTTGATCGGCGGATCAAACAGGCCGCTTAGTTCAACCTCGTCAACTACCGTATCACCTTCCGCCGCTGTTGGCGGAAAAGTTATGGTTACGGAGAGCTCAATGTTGTCGCCGTCTCCCGCCGGGTTTACCACCACTCCTTGGGCATGGTTAAAGCTGTTTGCCCCGACTCCGCCAAAGGTGTAACCCGCTTTGGCGGACAGGGTAAGAACGGCTGTATAGACCGTAGCGGCGGCAAAGGTACTGCCGGTAAAGGGACCGGTCTCTGTTAGCCACTCGATTTTACCCGTGTACTGACCGGTTTCGGCGACCTTCTTGGTTACCGGTCCGTCTTTCACGGGATACGGAACCAGTACGGTAAGATTATGGTTGTTTACCGGTATAAACTCATACGTATTCGGGCAGGACGCGAGCAACGCAAAAACCAGAAGGAGAGACGCCCCCGCATATCCGTACCACGACAGATTTCCTGTCATTTTTTTCATGTTACACTCCTTACACTCCATTAGGCAAAAGCCCCCGCCCTTCATCATAGGCTTTAATCACGGACTCCCATCCCTACCACATACAGTGGTGGTCAAAACGACCCATACTAAATATATGGGCGCAGGTCCACACCCAGGCTAGGCGCAGGTTTACACCCAGCCTGACCCAACGGCCAAGACCAGCCTCACCCCGCCTTGCGGTTAAAGGCTGTTCTTGTAGGCCGTAAGCTGGGCCTGAATCTCCGCCTTTACCTTGTCGTAGCCAGCAGCCTTGAGGGCGGCGCGGAAGTCGGCCACCGCCTTTTCAGGGTTGCCCGTCTTGCCAAAGTGGATAGAGGGGATGTAGGTAGCGCACACGTCCCCGACGGCGGCCATTTCCGCAGCCACGTTGGTGTTGTCAAAGCTGAATTTTCCCAACGGGTATTCCATGGCAAAACTGTTGAGGCGTTCGATAAAGGCCGTCCGCCCGCTCCACCAGGTGTCCCATTCGGGTTCGAACTTGTCCATCCGGCCCGCCCAGAAGTTAGTGTCCAAGTTATCGGTGCTGGAATTGAACCCTTCGGGGCGGCTGAATTTGCCGTCGGGCAGCACAACATAGTCTTTTCCCTCAATACCATAGTTGTAGAGGAGGTATATCTGCTTGTCGTTCCGCAAGAGGTCGTAGAGTTGCAGCGCCTTCTCCACATTTTTGGACGCGGCGTTGACGGCCATAGCGCCGTGGGTAAGCAGGTCTTTGTTCACGTTGTTATTCTCCATGCCCCACCAGTACATCTGGAGATCCGACCCGGGTTGTTCCTTGTCCATTTGTTCCCGCAGGCCGATGAAGGTTTGGGTGTGATGCTCGTCCGAACCGGAAAGTCCGGCCAAAAGCAGGTTCCGGGTTTCGCCCCGGTAATTCAGCACGTCTTCCCGCCAGAAACCCTTTTGGGCAAAGCGGTCAAAGGTTTTGGCGGCCTCCACCAGATCATCACCGTCCATGTAGTAGGACACTACGGTAAAGGGATTACTGTTTTCATAATGAAAGATGTTGTAATTCCCGGCGGCCGTGCCGATGATTATCTGGATGGGCCGTTTTCCCTGGATATAACCGGAAACAAGCCCCATGTCCATGTATTCCGCGCCGGATATATCCCAGGGGTAAGCCTCCGGGTGGTTCTTCTTTACCGCGTCCCAGTATTGTTCCAAGCCTTCAAATGTGGCGACTTCTCTGATTCCGGCTTCTGCGGCCCAGTCCTTGCGCCAGAACATGCCGTGGTTGGTGTACTGGCTGTACTGATCCTCTGGAATAAACCAGATGGCACCGTTTTCCGTGCAGAGATCCCAATGGGTCTGGGGAATCTCCGCCCAAGTCTGAGTGGCGTTTTCTCGGATCAATTCCGGTGTTAAGGGATAAAAGCCCCCTTTACGGGCGATTTCCCATGCGTAGAGCCAATCCGTCGCAGTTACGACCAGGTCCAGACCGGAATCCCCGGAGGCCAGCCGGAGCTGGTACTGGTTCTGCCAGTCCGCCCATTCAACATACTCGGTCCGCAGCTCCACCCCGATCCGGGGGCCGACGATCTTGTTGATCTCCGCGATGGCGGCATCGGCTCTGCCGTTGGTAGGCTTGTTGCCCAAAAGCAGCATGGTAACGGGGGTGATATTCCCCGTCCCGCTCCCCGCTTTTTGTCCGCCGCATCCGGTTAGCAGTCCGCCCGCAAGCGTGGAGGCGATCAACGCCGCTAAAACGATTTTTACTCTGTTCTCTCTCATAAAACACTCCTTAAATTCAATTAATAATAGACAAATAGAGGAAACCGTTTTGGGCGGCTTCCAAATTACCGGGAACCCCGGATAATTCACTAACCTTTTACGGAACCCACCACGATCCCGGAGATAAAATACCTCTGCACGAAGGGATACAAAAGGATGATGGGCCCGGTGGCCAGAACAGCGGTGGCCATCTTGAGGGTCGTACTGGGCAAAGCCCCCACAATGACCACGGAACCAGCCAAGGACTGGCGCAACGCCGCCGCCTCGTTGACGATCTTGTAGAGGTAATACTGGAGAGGCTTGTAATCCAAGTTTGGCAGGTAGAGCATGGAGTTGTACCACTCGTTCCAGTAACCTAGGGCCAAGAACAGGCCAATGGTGGCTAGGGCGGGCTTCATCATGGGGAATATCAAGGATATGAAAATCCTGAAATCCCCGGCCCCGTCCATCTTGCCCGACTCGGTGATCTCGTAGGGAATGGACTTCATAAAATTCCGCATCAGGATAATGAGCCAGGGGGACATGAGCAGGGGAAGCAGCACCGCGAGGTAGTTGTTCCGCAAGTTGAGGTACCGCACCATCCAGATATACGAGGGGGCAAGTCCTGCGGAAAACAGCGTGGTAAAATAAAAGAAAAAGGCGATTTTATTGCGGATAAAGAAATCCGGCCGGCACAAGGCGTAGCCGGTCATAGCGATAAGGAAGAGGCCGATACCCGTGCCGAAAAAGGTGAGGAGAATCGTTACCATATATGACCCGATGATATAGCGGGGATTTTTCAGGGCGATTTTATAGGCTTCAAGGGAAAGGCCCTTGGGCAGGATTCCAATTCCCTTTGTCATGATGATGTTTTCATCGCTAAACGAGGCGGAGACCATCATCACGAAGGGCACAAGGCAGATAAAAGCAAAGACCAGCAAAAAAAGTACGGCAAAGGTAACGACCGCTCTGGAAACGGTGTCTTTTCGTACCTTTAATTTTCGTGCCTTTAATTGGATCTTTCCATTTTTCTCAAAAACCATAATTTCCTCCAAATATTGGCGCTAAAACAGCGCGTAATCGCGTTCTATTCTCTTAATGACCCAGTTGGCTGTCATAACGATGACAAAGCCCACCGCGCTCTGGTACAGCCCCGCCGCCGCAGAGTAAGAAAAGTTGAACTGGCTCATCAGGCTGCGGAACACATAGGTTTCGATAATATCCGTCATGGGCTGGAGCGCCGCGTTGGCGGTACCGACCAGGTTGTAAAAGAGGCCGAAGTTCCCTTTGAGAATCCCTCCTATGGAAAAGAGAATCAGTATTACCATCGTGGGCTTTAAGCTGGGAAGAATGATATGGAAGATTCGCTGGACGGCGTTTGCCCCGTCGATCTCCGCAGCCTCGTAGATCGTGGTATCGATCCCCATAATGGCGGCAAAATAGACGATGGAGCCGTAACCGGTGCTCTGCCACAGATGGGCCGCTACGATGATAAAGGGCCAGACCGCCGGATTTCCGTAGAACCGGGGCGGTTCTCCACCCATAGCCTTAACTACGCCGGGAATAAAGCCAAAGTCGAAATTAAGAATGTTGTAAGCCAAAAAGCCCACCAGTACCGCAGATATAAAATAGGGCAGGAACATGATGGTCTGGGTTACTTTCTTGAACCACTTGTTCCGTATCTCGTTCAAAAGAATCGCCACAAAAATTTGGAGTACGTTGCCCAAAACGATAAAAGCTAGGTTGTAGAGGATCGTGTTCCGCGTAAGCTGCCAGAGCTTGCCGGAAACTACCAGAAAACGGAAGTTTTCAAGGCCCACAAAACGGCTGCCGAATATCCCCAAGTTATACTTGAAGTCCGTAAACGCGATGTACGCCCCCGGCATGGGGATATACGAAAAAACAACGAAAAAGAGAATTGCCGGAGTACACATCAGAATAAGAATCTTGCAGTCCCAGACCCTTGCCCCCAGAGTTTTCCGCTTGGAGACGGGGGATACACGGTTACCGGTCTGTGCGTTTGTTTTCAACATGGCATACCTTCTGGAGGGATAGAATAGACGGCTTCTCTGAAACCGGTTTCGCACAAGGATAAAAAATAGGTGATAACAACTTTCCGTCTCCGCTCCATAATACAATCACTTGAGATGATTTGATTGTAACCCTGCTTTTTCTGGGCCGTCCATGTCTTTTTCCATTGAATTCTAGGACTTTTTCATTTTTCTTATGCTAGAGGCTGTTTCAAAACCTCAAGTTTTGAAACAGCCTCGTTATACGGTATGAATAGAATTAATCTCTTAATTATGCTATACTTCCCGCATGAACAGAATCGGTATCTTTCTCGAAGAAAAAGTCAAAAACTTGATAGACAGTTTTGCCTACTGCTTCAAGGTGCGGATATCTATCTTCTCCGCCGATTTCGAGGAAAAACTGGCGGCAGGGTTTTATCCGACATCCAGTTATTGCGAACTCGTCCGAAACACACTCCGCTTCAAACACCGCTGTCTCGAACAGGACCGGAAGATGTGCTTTCACTCTTTAAAAAGCGCTTCCCCGCAGTTTTATGGCTGCCATGCCGGTATGATGGATGCGGCGATCCCTATTAAGCTGGATGAGTGGGGAGACAATGGGCATGGGGGGGGGGGTGACGTTGGTTGGCTATGCTATGATCGGCCAATTTAGAACGCGGAACGCCATTCCTCATACAATTTCCGAGGAATGGCGGAAAAGCGGCTTTGATCCTGAGGTTTTGCAAAATGCTTTTGACGAGCAGGCTTTTTTTGAAAAGGAAACGTTGGAAAATATGCTCAACCTTTTTTCAATGCTCTGTGATTTTATCGTTTCTAAAAGATATATTAGATGCCGCCGTTTTGATATTGCCTCGGAAGCCCTGCGCTGGGTGGAAAAGCATATTGCGGAACCCCTTTCGTTTTCCCAACTGGAGAAACATCTGGGCTACAGCCAATCCGTCATATTTAACGCGCTTAAAAAACGGCTGAACATGAACTTCAAACGACTGTGCATCCTGAAAAAGGTCGAGCGGTTTGAACATATCGTTTCAGAAAATCCTTTCATCACCATTGAGGAAGCGGCTCTCAAGATCGGCTATGACGATGCCTCGTATTTTTCCCGAGTGTACAAAAAGGTACGCTCCACAACGCCGTCGGCGTTTATCAGGGCAGTACAGCAGGACACTGCGCGAATAGATAATGGATGGCAGCATTAATCACAAGAACCACAGATGAAGAAGGGTGCGGAGTGAAAATCTGCGTATATCTGCGGCATCTGTGATTAATCGTGATTAAACCGGGGTTTTAGGGGCAGAGCCCGGGACTTGCGTCCTTTGGAGAGGGGGTAGTGTAAGACCCTAAGCCCGCTTGCGGGCGGCGGGCTGGAGCGAGGGGGAGGCTTCCCCCATAAAATATACCACGATTATTTCCATGCCTAAAGCAGTATAGCGTTCAGGGAGTACTTTAGTCATAGGCCGGGACTATCCCCTAACGACAACCCGCTGACTACCGACACAACCACCCAACAGCGCCCCGCCCCAAGACACCGTGCCATTTAGTATATCTGGAGCAGGGCACCGCTATCCCCTAACGGCAGCCCTCAGTTTACCGCTACAACCCCTAAACAGTCCCCGTCCCAGACATCGTGCCATCTAGTATTGTTATCTGGGGCAGGAGTAGCACTGCCCAACGACAAACCCCACACACTAGATAGCACGTATGTCCCCACTGCGTCTTCCCGACAGTTTGAAGAACAGCAAGAGCGATGCCACCGTGATAAGCGAAAGAATCGAGGAGAGGGCGGCGGCGACCCCGTAGTTGCCGCGCAACACTTCCGTATAGATCGCGATCGTCATCGTGCGTGTCGCCGTCGTGTAGAGGATCACGGACGTGCTCAATTCCGTGATGATTGATATCCAGCTTAAAATCGCGCCGGAAAAAACGCCGGGAAGGATGGCGGGGAAGGTGATCCGGGTAAAAGTCTTGAACTTCGACGCGCCTAAACTTATCGCGGCTTCTTCCGTGCTGACGCTCACCTGATGCAAAATCGCGCTGCTTGACCGTATCGTGTAGGGAAGCCGCCTGATAGTAAAGGCCAGAATCAGAATGAACGCCGTGCCGCTCAAATAGATGGGATCCTTGTTAAAGGTAACGAGCAGCGAGATACCCAGAATGGAGCCGGGCACGATGTAGGGGAACATCGTCGATATATCAAGCGCGGCGGTCAACGCGCCGGGCCGCCGTACCGTCACATAGGCGATGAGGCTTGCCGTAACGACGATCACCAACAGCGCCGACAGTCCCAGAACGAAAGAGTTTTGTATCGCGTCGCCTATTTTTGAAAAAGCGGTGATATAACTGGTAAAGGCATACCCTTTCACAAAGATTTTGCCGCTCGTTTTCAGGAAAGACGTATAGATGACATACAGTTGGGGCATAAACGCGAGTATGATGTAGAGATAGACAAAGCCGTGCGCGCAAACGTTTTTTATCCCTTTGAATTTTTTAGCCTCAATGGGGCGCAGGGACGACATCTTGTACGCTTTTTTCTCGGCGATAAACTTTTGAACGAGGAACACCGTGGTGGCAAACAGCACGACCATCACGCTGATCGCCGCGGCAAAATTTTCGTCCTCGCCCATCTCGCTGATAAACTCGTTGAATATCAGTACCGGCACCGTTCTGAACCCCTCGCCGATGAGCATAGGCGTACCGAAATCGGCAAAAGCGCGCATAAACACGAGAAGTCCGCCCGCCAGTATTGTCGGGAGAATCAGCGGCGCGATGATCGTGAACATCTTTTTTACGCCGGTACAATTCATACTCTCCGAAGCCTCAATGAGCGAAGCGTCCACCGTTTTCAACGCGCCCGAAACGTACATATAGATGAGCGGCGTAAGCTGCAAGGTCAGCACCAGCAGAATCCCCGAAAAGCCGTAGATGTCGGGCAGATGAATGCCGAACGTGTTCGCCAGAAACTTAGTGATAACGCCGCTCCTTCCCAAGAGCAGTATCCATGAATACGCGCCGATAAACGGGGCGCTCGTTGACGATATGAGGATGAGTATCTGCACAACGCCCGCAAAACGGATTTTGACCGTGGTCAAAACGTAGGCCAGCGGAACCGCGACCAGCGTAGCGCAGAGGGTAACGCTGACCGTTACCGCTAGACTGTTCGTGATGACCCCGTAATAGTACTTTGACGAGAAGAATTTGCCAAACGAGGCGAGGGTGAGTCCGTCCGGGCCCGAAACGCTCTTTGCGAGAAGCGTCAGCAGGGGATAGAGCAGAAACACCGCATAAAGAATAGAAATGGCAATGGTTACAACAAACCAGCCGTCTCTTCGTTTTTCCATAATGCGCCTTCCTTGTGTTACGCGGCGGTCAAGAGATTGCGCGTACCGGTTTCGTCAAAGACATTGATTTTTTCAATATCCGCTTTGAGCGTTACCCGGTCGCCCGGCTTGAACTCCCGTTCCATCGATTTGTGATCGACGACAAACTCGGCATCGCTTCCGTTGTCCAGTTTCACGAAGTTTTGCGAGTAGAACCCCAGGAACACCGAACCGCCTATCTCGCCGTGAAGCCCTTCGACGTCATCGGAAAGATAGAATTCCTCAGGGCGTATCGACACCTTGACCGCCGTTTCCCCCGGAAGCGCCGTTTCAGACTCGTTTTCCACGGAAACGCCGGTTCCGGGAGAAAGGTTGTCGAGGTTCACCGTCCAGCCGCCCAGATCAAGCTCCGTCTTCCGCAACACGCCGCTCATAACGGTCGAATGTCCGATAAAGGTCGCCACAAACACATTCGCGGGCCGTTTGTATATTTCGCGGGGAGCGCCGGTCTGTTGAATAATCCCTTCCTTCATGATCGCGATGCGGTCGGAAACGGCCATCGCCTCTTCCTGATCGTGGGTAACGTACACCGTGGTAATGTTCACGCTTTTCTGGATTTCCTTGATTGCGTTCCGCATCTCAACCCGCAGTTTCGCGTCAAGGTTGGAGAGCGGCTCGTCCATGAGGAGTACGTTTGGCTCGATGACAATCGCGCGGGCAAGGGCGACCCGTTGTTGCTGTCCGCCGGAAAGCCGTTCGGGCATCCTGTCCTGCAACGCCTCAATCCGGACCGTGGCGAGCATCTTCGCCACACGTTTTTCGATCTCCTCAGGCGGAACGTGCCGGTTCGTCAGCCCAAAGGCCACATTCTTCTTCACGTTCATGTGAGGAAATATGGCGTAATTCTGGAACACCATCCCGATGTTACGCTTCGCCGGAGAGAGGCTGTTTATCACGGTGTCGTTAAAACGGATTTCGCCGCCTTCAATGGAATTGAAGCCCGCAATCATCCGCAGAAGCGTCGTTTTCCCGCAACCCGAAGGCCCCAAAAGGGTGAAAAATTCGCCTTCGTGTATTTCCAGCGAAAGATCAGGAATAATCACCGCTTCGCCATACTTTTTGACCACATGGTCGCATATAATTTTTACACTCATCTTTTCCTCCAAAGCTCGTTCATTGATACATGCGGGGCGTTGCGGGGCAGCGCCCCGCTGAGGGGGGTAGCGGAAGCCCCTAAGCCGTGCTTGCAGAGCAAGCATTTGCGGGCGGCGGGCTGGAGCGAGGAGGGAGACTTCCCCCCACCTTAACTTCCCCGTCTGCAACACACCGCGCGCCCAAAAACCCCCAAGTCCGCGCGCCTCCCGACAAACGGCTACTTCTGCAAAGACGTTACGAGCGCTTTATACCGCTCGACAATCTCCGGCTTCCGCTCGGCGAGAAGGGCCGAATCTTCCGCAATCAGGTTGATCTCCGTGATGGGCCGCATATACGTGCCCAGTTGGGCATCGCCGCGCACCGGACGCACCGTCAACTGTGTGCCGATGATGTCCTGCGCCTCCTTGCCGGTGAGAAAATCGATAAATTTCTTCGCGTTTTCCGGGTTTTTGCTGTTCTTGATGATCAGCGCGAACGCGGACATGAAAGACACGCCCTCCTTCATATACACGACCCTGACATCGGCGCCGTCCCGCACATAACTGGCCGACGGGTCCTCATAGGTGATGCCCACCGTGTACTCGCCCTCGGCAACCCCCCGGTGAACGGCGGAACTGCTCTGCGCGATTTTGCCGTCAAGCTGGACAAGGAGTTCGCGTACATAATTCCAGCCGCTCTCGGCAAAATAGTCGCCGCCGCCCATATCGTAAAGCATATTGGTAAGCTGGGCAAACGCCGAGCTTGAGTTGGCCGGGTCGCCCATGATGAGTTTCCCCTTGAGCGCGGGGTTGAGGAGATCCGCGTAACCTTCCACCTTGATGCCGCCCAAGAGCGCGTTGTTGACGAGGAGGACGCTGCCGTCAAGACAATAGGGCGTTGCCACGCCGTTCACATTGCGGAACTGCGGGAGGACATCGTTGTTATTCGCCGAAACATAAGGCCCGACCAGCTCGTCCTTGTACGTTTGACCGCCCCACATGATGTCGGCGACGGGATTGTTCTTTTCGCTCTCGATGCGTTTCCAACATTCGCCCGTTCCCGCCGAGATGATTTCCACCGTGACCCCCGCCGCCTTTTCAAACGCCGGGATAATGCTCTCCACCAGCGCCTCGGTGTTGGGAGAATAAATAACCAGATTCCCGCCCGCCGCGCTCTTCTTCTGACACCCGGCCGCCAACAGGACGCACGTTACGGAAAGCAACAATACGAAAACAAAACTCGAAATACTTCTTTTCATGTATTTCCTCCTAAAATTAAAGTACGAGATGATAACCGAAAAAAAAAAATAAGCAACCCCCGGTGAAAAAGGAGGCGAAAGACAGCCAATTTTTTACCGGGTTCATGGCTCGCTGCAGATGACACCATACATGGCGGCACGGATACACGCAGGTTATTCACACCGCGCCTGCCCTTCCTTTTCTGTTCGCCATCTTTCGCTCCTTCACATTAATCGTGCCCCATTGATCACGATTCACCGATGATAATATTAGTTGTAGCAGTATACTACGAGCCGGGGGGCGTGTCAATAAAAAAGTTTACGGTCCACAGGGGCTTTACTTGGGGGCGGACTGAAGGGAAAGCGCGGGGGTACCTCCGCGGTGCTGAAGGTGCCATCTTAGTGCCGCCTTTATTGGCACCGCACCGCGCGGCAGAAATGCCAAAACACCCCCAATGTTTCGGGTGTGGCAAATGGGTGCCCTATGGGGGAATGGATAATGCGGATTTTGGGGATTGCGCGGTTTTCTTCTTGCATTTTCAGGCAGTCCCCTGCTGTTCCAAAAGGTAGTATCGGAATACCGGCTTTTCCTTCATTGACATTTCTGAAATAACACTTACTATAAGAGCGTGATACATAAGAGGTTGGAGGGGGGCGTTGCGGGGAGACTCCTCCCACAGAGGGGGTAGCGGAGGACGAAGACCGGAGCGAGGGGGAGGCGGGGCCTGTTGCATTTATCTGTGGCGGAACATTTTTGGGGCCCCATACCGTGTCGCAGGAATGCCAAAACGCGCTCAACGTTTCGCGTGCGGCATTGGGTGTCCCCCACCTTGTATCTTCTTAAGTGGAAACACTTAAAAGCATAATAAATTAAGAGAGGAGAGGAGATGATGCAGGACAGTCGTTTATTATTAGAGGCGTTGCTGTATGGGAGCAGCTGGGGAGCGGCGGCATCGGGGTTGTTTGCCCATGTGTGCGGCGGGGTCGGCGTGGGAACCGCCGATGCGATAGAGAAGAATCCCCGCCTCGAAGGGTTTTTGGCGTATCTCAAGCGGGAGAGCGGGCGGTTTCGGGGTGAAGGGATTCCGGATCTGCCCTACAGTCTCTTTGTGTTATTCGACCGTGAGGGGGATCGGGCGCGGTTTGAAGGACCCTACTTTGAACGGCGGAACCGGCTCATGGTGTGTGGGCTTGCGGCGTGGCTCTGGAAAAAACCGGAAGACATCGCCGCTCTTGAGGACACCATCTGGGCGGTCTGCGACGAATATTCGTGGTGTCTCCCAGCGCACATGGGGGGAAAGAGCCGTTTCTCTGCAACGGGCATGGCGGATTCCGCAGGTGTCGTTACGCGGGCCCAGTTTGACAACGCGACGACCATCGATCTCTTTGCCTGTGAGACCGGTCTCGCGCTGGCCGAATGTTGCGCGGCCCTGGAGGGGGTGCTTGCCCCGCAGGTGACCCTGCGGGCGCGAAAAGAGGTGTACCGCAGACTCATCCAGAGTTACCTTGAACAGGGCGCGTTCCAGCATTGGGAACTCTTGAAGATGAACTGGTGTTCCGTGTGCGGCGGGGGGCTTGGCGCGGCGGCCTGCTATCTGATAGAGGACGACCGTCTGCTGGGGGGTATTCTCTTCAAACTGCTTCCCACGCTGGACCGGTTTCTGGAGAGTTTTACCGCCGACGGCGCTTGCGTAGAGGGGCTTTCCTACTGGAACTACGGGGTGAGTTATTTCGTGATGTTCGCGGATATTTTTTTGCGGCGCACGGGCGGCAAGATTGACCTGTTGCAGGATCCCCGCTTTGAAGGAATCGCCCGTTTTCAGCAGAAATGTTATCTTGCGGGCGGGGCGCGGGTGTATTTCTCCGATGCGGAAAACTCAGGTTTCCGCATGGGATTGACCAATTATCTTTGCCGCCGTGTCCCCGGCGTGGCCGCGCCTCCTCCGGACAAGGCGATGCGGATAGAAGCGGATAATCACGGGCACTTTAACCACGCCTTGCGGGACTTTTCTCAGTCCCTGCGCGACCTTTTGTGGACGGAGCCCCAAGAACCGCCGCCGTTCAAGCCGGAACCGCTGGTCATCCTTCCGGATGCCCAATGGCTCATCGCAAACGCGGGGGACACCGCTTTCGCCGCTAAGGGGGGCCACAACGACGAGCCGCACAACCACAACGACGTGGGTTCGTTTCTCTATTGCAAAAAGGGAAAGATGGTGATCTGCGACCTCGGTTCCGGCCAATACACCAAGGACTATTTCAACGAGAACCGCTACACCGTCTTTTGCGCCCAGTCTTTCAGCCACAGCGTTCCCCTCATAAACGGCGAGGGTCAGAAGCCGGGGCAGAAGTACGGGGCTGGAGACTGCCATATCGGGCCCGGCGCACAGATGGTTCTGGACCTGGCCGGAGCCTACAGTGTTGACGGACTTCTTTCGCTGAAACGGCGTTTTGTCTTGGATCCGGTTCGCGGCGGCCTGACCGTGGAAGACCGCTTCTTCTTCTCGCTTGACCGGCTTCCGGTACCGATACCGATAATCGAACGGTTTGTTACGCTTTACCCTCCGCAGATTGAGGGGGGCGCGGCGCGTATCGACTCAGGTGATGCGATAAGCGTGCTCAAATGTTCTCTGGGGACAACGCCGGTCGTTCACGAGCACACACACCGCGACCACTCTGGCAACGAAGTGACGGTGTACCTCGTTGACTTTTCCTTTGCGCCGGAGGGGGCGGAGTTGTCTGTCGTGTTTGATTTGGAGTAGAATATAGTGCTTCTCCTTGTAAATACCCATTGACAATCGGCCTAGCATGAAGCCGGGGGCGTTGCGGAAGTTCCCCTCTTCGGGGGATGGATAATTGAAAATGGATAATGGCGGGGTCTTGGGGGCGGAGCCCGGGACTTATGTCCTTTGGAGAGGGGTAGCGTAAGAGCATGCGTAGGGCCAACGGCCCGTGGCATAGAGAGCGAGGGGAAAGCGTCCCCCACCTTATGTTTTCTTAAGTAGAAGTACTAATTGGAATAAAATAGAGGAGATAAGGTATGGAAAACAAATACCGGAAATGGTTTGGGGAAAAGCGGGGCTGGAAAGCGCTTGAGGCTTTTGAGGAGAAGGGCTGGAAAACCTATTATGCGGAAACCCTTGAGGCGGCGCGGGAGACGCTCCTGAACACCTGTCTGCCCAAGAACGTGTCTGTGGGGCTCGGAGGAAGCGAGACGCTCGGTGCTTTGGATATTCTCCCGGTGCTGCGATCCGCCGATTACCGCTTGTTTGACCGTTACAACTGCGCCGATCATTTTGAGGTCTGCCGGGAGAGCCTGGCAGCGGATTATTTTATCACCGGCGCCAACGCGCTCACCGTCTCGGGCGAGATGGTGAATCTGGACTGTTCAGGCAGCCGGGTCGCCGCGATGGCTTACGGTCCCCGGAAGATCATCGTCGTCGTCGGAATCAACAAATTGGTAAACACCCTGGAGGACGCAATCGCCAGAGTTCATGCCATAGCCCCCATGAATTGCAAGCGGAACAACCACAGAACGCCCTGTGTGGAAAACGGGGTCTGCACGGACTGCAACATGCCGGCCCGAATGTGCAACCATCTCCTCATCACCTTTAACGCGAAAAAGTTTGAGGGGAAATACACGCTTATCCTCATCAACGAGGACTTGGGGTTCTAGAAACGGCGGCTTCTGGGAGGAAAGGTTTGGTGGGGGAAGTCGCGGCAAATTGCCAATCCCTCACTCCAGCCGACTCAAAACCGCTCCGCGTAGCGGGCAGTTTTGGGCCGGCTTCCGCTACCGGCTCGTAGTAATAGACACCATGAGCCTTGTAGTGATGGTCGAAATGAGCCTTACGAACTACAGACCCAGACCTCTGGGTCTGCTAGATTAGACTCCAGATCCTGCTAGCAGGCTGTAAACTCTAAACACCCGGATATTTTCAAAGAATATAACCACGGAGTTCTCAATGCTCTGTGCGCGTTGCCAGAACTCCGTAGGTTTCTTTGTTACCTTGTAATTACTCATATCACTATGTTTAATCCTTACAGCCTGCTAGCACAACTATCGTTGTGCCCGTTTCGCGCGCGGCATTGGGTGCCCGCAGAGGGGGTAGCGGAAGACCAAGCGAAGGGAGGTACGGACGCGCCTTTAGGCTCAGGCCCTTTGACTGGAGAGCTGGCTGGAGTGGAGGGTCGGCAACGCAGTTACCGCGACTTCTCCCTCCCTATGTTTCTTTAGGAAAACACTCTATGACGCTTCACGAGGGGCATTTTCAGCGGCGGAACAGATACCGCACGGGATTTGCGCCGAAACGGATAAGGAAGTAGAGCCAGCCTGTCGCGAAACCAAAAAGATGGGTGAGGTGGGCGATATTGGAGGTACTGCCTGAAAGTGTGGAAAAAAGCTCAATCGCGGTTGCGCCCAGCACCATGATGGGAGCACGAAGCGGAATCAGGCCCCAAAAGTAGATGATGGCGTTGGGCCGCAGTACGGCAAAGGCAAGCTGCACAGCGAAAATCGCGCCTGACGCGCCGAGCAGAAACACGTAGCCTGCGCCCGTGAACAGGTAAGCCAGAAATGAAAACGCGCCCGCAAAAATGCCGCAGACAAGATAGTAGAGGAGAAACTCGGATGAGCCCATCTCACGTTCCACCTGACTCCCAAACAGAAACAGGGCAAACATATTGAACAACAGATGGTTAAAATTGCCGTGCGCGAACATATAGGTGAAAAACTGCCAAACGTTACCGTTCAGAACATTGATGATGTTCAACGCGAGAAACGAGGTAATGGCGTTGTACGACAAAAACCGCTGTGCGGCATACACAAGAATGTTGACGATGACAAGGATAGCGGTCACATTGTAGAACCGATAGTGAAACGGCTGGCGAAGAATACTCATATTCCAATAGAATACCCGAAACTGGAGATGAAATCAAGGCGGGACAGACGTGGGAAATCACGGTTAACCGCAGGTGAACGCGGATGGGACAGATACGCAGACTATCCGTGTTAATCAGTGTTCATCTATGGTTTTCTGAGACATTTTTTTATAGGAAGGGGGATAGTGGGCGAAAAACGTTGTCTGCCAATCAGGTGGGGGAAGTCGCGGCAAATTGCCGACCCCTCGCTCCGGCCTTGCGCCCTCCGCTACCCCCTCTGCGGGGGTTTCCCACCCCCGCAACGCCCCCGGCCCCGCAGGGGCTTTCATAGAGCACGGCATGATGACGGAGGGCGGCGGTTCCCCCTCCGGGGGACAGGCTACAGGAGGGAATGCCCAATGCCGCGCACGAACCGGGCACAACCATAGTTGTGCTAAGCACGCTTCGTTCCTAGGTCGAGCCGCCTACTGGCGGCGAAGTGTAAACGGGATTGCCATGCGAAGTTGGGGCGTATACCATTTTGTCAATTATGATTTTTTCCTTGAAATAGCCGGTTTTTTAATTTTGAAATAAATGAGCCTGTTCCAAAACCCCAAGCTAATCTTAGACAACCATATTTACAGCGAACCTTCAAGAAAATTTAACCGCAAAGGCACCCAATGCCGCGCCCGAAACATTGAGGACGTTAGCGTGGTTATGCAACATG
>JAIRNN010000114.1 GCA_031257995.1 Spirochaetaceae bacterium
CGTGGAACACCATACGGAACGAAAAGGCACGGACCATAGACTGGCGTTTTACTGCCGCCGATGCCCGGATAAAGCTTAAGAGACTTTATCCACAGTTCCATAGTTGACTGCCTGCTAGATCCCGGCCCAAAGGGGATTACGGACAGCCTCAATCACGTGGGCCTAAAATGGCCGCAGGAAAACTCTACCCACCCCCGTAGCGAAAAGTGCTGAAACAGCCTCTTTGGTGCTGTTCGTGGTTAACCGTGATACTTCTGCGGTTACGCTTCCTTGTGATTAATGCCAGGAGAGAGGGGCGTTGCGCGGACGCGCCTCTTTCGTGGCTTATGCCCGTTCTATGAGCAGCTTAACCGCGTCCACGGCGACGGCGATAGCATCTTTCGTGTCGTGACAGTGCGGGTTGTCGAGGCCCTGACGTTCGCGCTCCTGGTTCCAAACCGTGCTGAGGACGCAGCCGGCACGTGCGCCAAGGATCTGACACACGATGTAGAGCGTTGAGCTTTCCATCTCGGAGGCGAGGCAGCCGGCTTTTATCCATGCATCCCATTTGGCTTGCAGTTCATAACCCGCAGGCATCCTGCCGGGGCTGTGCTGGCCGTAGAATGAGTCTTTACACTGGACGATTCCCGCGTGCCACGTGAGGCCGCGTTTTTTGGCCGCGTCAACGAGGGCGTTCGTTACATCAAGGTTGGCAACGGCGGGAAACTCGATCGGGACATACTCTTTCGTGGTTCCCTCCATACGGATAGCGCCGGTCGCGATCACCACATCGCCGCCCCGCACCGGAGTCGCCATACCGCCGCAGGTACCGATCCGCAGAAACGTCCGCACACCGGTCTGATACAGCTCTTCCACCGCGATCGCCGTCGACGGGCCGCCCATGCCGGTTGACATGACCATCACCGTTTTCCCGGCCAAACCACCCAGCCAAGCCGTATATTCCCGGTTCTGATGGTAGAAACGCGGGTCTTCGAGATAACGCGCGATTTTTTCCACCCGCCCCGGATCACCGGGAAGAATCACATACTTCGCGCCGTGACTGTCGTCAAAATCGATATGATATAATTTCTCCATAATTCCCATCCTTAGAATTGTATAGTGCTTCTCCTCAAAAATATAAAGAGGGGGAAGTCTCCCCCTTCGCTCCAGCCCTACGGGCTTACGCTATCCCCCTCTCCTAGGGGCTCTGCCCCTAAAACCCCATCACCCCCTGCAGGGGAATTGAAAATGGAAAGTGGATAATGGAAAATGACAGGAATGACACGAGCAGTATTCAAAATCAAATCATTGTCCATTTTCAATTATCCGTTATCAATTCCCCCGTAAGGGGCACTCCCGCACTTCTCCATCTGCGCGACCGTTGCCGCCATATCACGGGGCGGGAGCGCTTCGAGGAAAAGCGGCTCCTGAAGACCGCACTCCACAGGCAGCGTCAACGCCGCTGCGTGAAGCCCCAGCCGCGCCAGAAGCGGCCGTTCCGCAAATTTGTCGCCCCGCCAGCCGCGCTTGAACGAGGACAGGTAGACCGCTTCCCCCGTTTTGTTCCGGTTCGCGGATCCGTAGAGCGTGTCGCACACCACCGGATGACCCAGCGCGGCGGCATGAACCCGGATCTGGTGGGTGCGCCCCGTGTACGGCTCCGCCTCGGCAACGGTATAACTCCCGGCGGAAAAAAGAACGCGGAAACACGTGCGAGACGGCTTCCCCCGGTATTTGTCAACGATCGTGCCGTGCTTCTTGTTCCCGTCGGGAAGGAGCGGAAGATCGCAATCTGTTTCCCGCCAAAGGGGATGCCCGTGGAGAATCACCGTGTATCGTTTTTGCACGAGCCGCTTTTCAAACGCTGCCGACAACCGCTTGTGCGCATCGGACGTCTTCGCAAAGACCGCCAGCCCCGATGTTTCCCGGTCGATCCGGTGACAGACAAAGAGCCGTTTCCCGCGCTCCTTTTCCAGTAGCCGGACAAGCGAATCCCGGTCACGATCCCACCGTTCAGGACACAGCGCAAGACCTGAAGCCTTGTTCACCGCGAAAAACGCCGCGTTTTCCCAGACGACGACCCAAGCCGTCCCGCGCTTCATCTCCTCGTATTTGAGCCCTGCGTGATTCATGCCGCTGGACGAGGAAACCTCAGATATTCGCGGGCCGTACAGAGCGCGTCAAGGTGCCGGTCAAACGCTTCTACCGGCACCTCGTCGATAACCTGCATCGCAAGACAGTACCCGCAGAGAAAAAAATCCCCTCCTTCGGGCAACGAGGCAAAGAACCAATCGTAGTAGCCCCGTCCACGCCCCATGCGGTTCCCCTTCCGGTCGAACGCCAGTGCCGGAGCCGCGATAAAAGCCGGCCCATCGCCCGGTTTGAACAGCGTCTCTTCCGTACACACAAGCGGCTCGCGAATCTCAAACGATCCGATACTCCACGGCCCCTCCGCACCGGGAATACGATAGAACCGCATCACCGAATCCCCCTCTGTCCGCGGCACATAAACCTCTTTGCCCTCGGCAAACGCCCGCATCAGAAGCGGCTCCGTGTCAAACTCGTCCTCCATCGAGACATAGAGCAGCATCCGCCGATACCGCTTCCACTCCTCCGTCTCGCCCAGCCGCGCCACCGCCTCGGCCCCTTCACTTCTGTTGACCGCCTCGTCCACGCCTTTCAGCAGCCCTTTCATCTTCTTCCGCAATTCTTGCTTGTCAATCATACCGTATCTTCTCACCACAGGACCATCATAAAGAGGAAATTTTTCACTGTCAATAAGTTAAGAAGGGAAAGCCCGATTCTCAATTGTGGTTCAAATTATACCCGTACTTTTTTACGCATGAGTCTGTTTCAAAACCTCAAGTTTTGAAACAGACTCACATTGTTATGAGGCCGCTGCTTCCGGCCCGCCGACACGCTCGCCGTAAATGGTACGCGAAAGCCCCACGGCAAGAGGCAGCTACTAGGCAGTCAGTATTCTACCTGTGAATAAAATATGACAGGCTGCCGGTTATAGTGACCGAAACGGAGGGGAGAACTATGACGGGAGAAATACAAAGTTACCTTAATGGAGGAAGAACGGG
>JAIRNN010000115.1 GCA_031257995.1 Spirochaetaceae bacterium
CCGTTCTTCCTCCATTAAGGTAACTTTGGGTTTCTCCCGTCATAGTTCTCCCCTCCGTTTCGGTCACTATAACCGGCAGCCTGTCATATTTTATTCACAGGTAGAATACTGACTGCCTGCTAATTGCGATGGCCTTGATTAGACCGGACGACCCCGCCTAGCCTAGGCACGTCCCCCCCCAAAAAAAAGGCCTGGCCTAGGCCCGCCAACCCAGCCTAGACTGGACGACCCTGTCCAGGCTAGAATGGACAGTCCTTTCTGGGCTGGAATGGATGCCCCATTCCAAGCTGGTTCCACTCATCGGAACCAGGCTGGAAGCGTCTGTAGCTGCCGGCGAGAAAGGATAGGGAATAGTCGGGGGCATAGGGGGCGCCTCTTTGCGGGTAAAGGGAACGATGCTGTTTTGAAACAACCCTTAGGTAAGAGAAGGGTCTTAAGCGGAGGGATCTTGCGTGATTGAGTTACAGGGTATTGCGAAAACCTACCGGGAAAACGGTGTGCGGGCGTTGTCGGGCGTGGATTTCTCTCTGAAACCGGGCGAGGTACACATCGTTGCCGGGGAAAACGGCGCGGGAAAAAGTACGCTTATGCACATCTTGGGCGGCTACCTCAAGCTGGACGCAGGGAGGATCCTCGTGAACGGGAAGCCGCGCCACTTTCCGGCACCCGCCTCGGCGTTACGCGCCGGGATCGGTATGGTCCGCCAGCGGCCCTCTCTGGCGGGCGCGTTTTCCGTGTGGGAAAACTGCGCTCTGGGCGGGACGATGAAAAGCGGCGGGGACTTCTTTCTCGACCGCAAAAAAGCCCGCGATACAACCGGCGCGATGATCGAAAAACTGGGTTTTCGCCTTCCGCTTGACGCGAAGGCGGGCGGTCTCACCCTTGCCGGACAAAAAAAGACGGCGGTGCTCTCGCTGGTCATGCGCGGCGCATCCTATTTTATCTTTGACGAACCCTTTGCCTATCTGCGCCATGACGAAAAAGACGAGATGCGGTCCCTTTTTCTCTCGCTGAGGGACGAGGGAAAGGGCATCGCGGTAATCGTGCACGAGATACGAGAAATCCTTCCGGTTTCCGACCGCGTGACGGTACTGCGGAATGGCCGCGTTGTGTTGGCAGGAGATACAAACGTGTTGGGCGAGACGCGGGTTATCCGGGCGATGTTCGCGGATAATGCCGATACCCCGCCTGTTGCGGCGCGCGAAACGAAAGCGGCGGCAAAAGCGGTGATGCCGGCCCTTGCAAACAATGAATATGGCGGAACCGTTGGAGAGGGCGGCGCGGTCAAAGAAAGCGCGCTCACGGTGAAAGACCTCCGGGTGAACCGGCTGCCGTTTTACCCGCTTGATCGCATCAACATGGAAGCGCGGCGGGGCGAGATTACCGGAATCGCCGGAATGCGGGAATCCGGTATCGAAACGCTGGAACTCGCCCTTGCCGGGCTGCTCGAAATTGAGAGCGGCTCGATAGAGACCGCCGC
Source organism: Spirochaetaceae bacterium (assembly GCA_031257995.1). GTDB lineage: Bacteria > Spirochaetota > Spirochaetia > Treponematales > Breznakiellaceae > JAIRNN01. The sequence goes on from JAIRNN010000115.1 coordinate 1,481, forward strand.
ATCCCGTCCTAACGGACAAACCGGGGCAAAAACCGCCTATATCGGGCTGGGCGGCAGCGCCCAGCCTTTCGCGCCCTCCCTTTCCATCCGGGACAACCTCATCCTGCACGAGCACCGGAACCGCGTGAACCGGTCCGGCTTCCTCGACACGAAGGCGCTCGCCGGTTTCGCAAAATCCCTCGTCGCGAAGGCGGGCCTCTCGGTCTCAATCACCGCCCCGGCCTCGTCCCTCTCAGGCGGTATGCTGGCCCGTATCATCGCGGAACGCGAACTTGCCAAGAATGCGGACGTGCTGTTGCTCTCGGACCCGTCCGCCGGACTCGACCTGTGGGCGTTGAACGCGCTCCTTCAGAAAATCCGCGCCTTTGCGGATGCGGGCGGCTCAGTTCTCCTCTTTCTGAGCGGCGTTTCCCCCCACGAAACAGGCGGCACACCCGGCATTCACGAGTTGACCGGACTCTGCGACCGCATATACGCGCTCGAAGGCGGCCGCCTCTATCCTGTTGAACGCGGCGGCGCCGCCAAAAGGGTACGCGGCTCTGCCGCCGAAAGGGAGTCCCATGTCCTCTAGTTTTTTGCCTGTCTGGTTCATTGGAAACGCCATAGACGCTTCCGCCGTGCTGATCACCGCGTCGCTGGGGGCGTTTATCGCGTTTGGAATGCGGCTCTTCAATTTCGGCGGCGAGGGACAGATCTACGCGGGGGGTGTCGCCGCATCCGCCGTCATTCTCTTGTTCCAGCCGCTCGTCTCAAACCTCTCAGGCGAGGTTTCCGCGCTGGTTCTCATCGTTGCCGCCGCCGCGAGTGCCGTCGTGGGCGGGCTGCTGGGCGCGGCATCCGGCATCTTGAAAAAACGCTTCAACGCCGACGAGTTGCTCACCACCTATCTGCTTTCCGCCTCGCTGGTTCCCCTCTGCGACGCGCTGGTTACCGGCCTCTTTCGGGACCGGGGCGGCAGCCTCCTTGCAAGCGAAAAGTTTGCGTCCGCGCTCACGCTGCCCCGCATCCTTCCGCCGTCAAACCTTTCGCTGTCGTTCGTGGGAGCCTTACTCTTGGTCGCCGCCTTCTCCGTTTACCTCACGAGAACCGGGGCCGGATACCGGTTCTTTGTCGCCGGGGCCGCGCCGGGTTTTGCCGCCTACGGGGGAATCCGAAATACCGCCTACACTGTCCCCGCGCTGGCGCTTTCCGGCGCGTTGTACGGGCTTGCCGGCTTTTTCTTCTGCGCGGGAACGGCGGGAAGGCTGCACATCGGGTTTTCAGGCGGCGCCGGCTGGGACGCGATCGCCTTGGCCCTCCTCGTCCGCAAGAGGCCGCTCCTCCTCGTCCCCGCCGCGCTCTTATTCTGCGCCTTGCTTGCCGCCGCGGACAGCGCGTTGCTCCTGCGGGGCCTCAAACTGGAAACGAAACGTTTCATCGAGGCACTGGCGATCTTTACCGCCGCGTCAATCCACATAAGAGGGAACGGAAACCATGTTTGACGGACTCTTGGCTTCGGGAACGCCGCTCATCCTTGCGTCTCTGGGGGCGCTGGTCTCGGAACTGGGCGGCACCCTCGCGATCTGTATCGAAGGCTTCATCGCGGCGGGCTCCTTTTTCAGTTTCGTATTCGCCGCAAAGACCCACTCCCTGTTTCTGGCCTGCCTCTTGGTCTTTATCCTCTGCGGCCTCACCGCTTGGGCAATCGCGCGCATCGTCCGCGCCTTGCACGCCGACCCCTTTATCGCCGCCCTCGCCTTCAACATCTTTGCCAACGGCCTCACGGCCAGCCTCTCCCAGACCCTCTTTGGCTCGAAAGGAACGATCCGGTTAAGCGCGACTCTCGCGGTATCAACGCTCCCGCAGACCGACATCCCTTTCATACGGAATATCCCGCTTGCAGGCGATATGCTTATGCCGCTCAACCCTCTGGCCGTTACGGCGCTGCTTGCCGCGCTCGTTCTATTCGTCTTTGTCCGCTATACCAAACCCGGTCTCCGCCTCCTCGCGGCAGGGACAGCCCCCGAAGCGGTACGGGAACGCGGCCTCCACCCCGAATGGTACCGCGAAACCGCATGGGCCGCCGCCGGAGCGCTCGCGGGTCTGGCCGGGGCCGCGCTCACCTTCAGACTCGGTGTCTATGTGCCGGGCAACTCCGCCGGGCGCGGCTGGATCGCCCTTGCCGCCGTCTATCTCGGAGGTAAAAACGTATTCGGCGTAACCGGGGCCGCCCTCCTCTTTGCCGCCGCCGAGCGTATCGCCTTTGGCGCGCAAGGCCGATTCGCCGCCGCCGCAACCGCCCTCTCCGGCCTCCCCTCCTTCATCGCCCTTCTCTGCTTCGTGCTAACCTCCGCCCGTTCCCATTCCTTTTTCTCACACCGCCAGAAAATTCCATCGCAATCTAAATCACGGGGAACCACAGGATAGACGTGCGGGAATAAAATATAACCGTGAACCACACAAAAAACACAAACCTGCTGTCTGAAATACCAGACTCGTTTGTGACCGCTCGTACCTGTTATACGAAGTATATTCTTTGCTATTCAAATATTACCTGTTCTAAATAATTAAATATAAATGTGGATGCTTCATCATATATGGCATCCTGAAATTCCTAGTGCAACCTGATAAAATAAAACAAGGTGGCACAAATGAGTTACGAAAGGATTACGTTAGAAGAAAGAGAAGAGATCTTTCGCTTGCGTTACGAAG
>JAIRNN010000344.1 GCA_031257995.1 Spirochaetaceae bacterium
TAGAAAAAGACTGGGCAAATATGAAGCGTACTTTGCGTGACACCGCTGCTTTTCGCGATTTACTTCAGACTGCAATTTACAATTATTGGTGTTAGGTCTATTTAAGTGGAACTACTATATCGTTATCAGCACGTCGTCAACCACGTCATCGTCAACCACCACATTCACCTGAATTTTGGGAAGCAGATTCATGTTCGTGATCTTAAGCCCTTTGAGGACGGTACTTGTCTCTCCGCTCTCGCCTTTCTGCGCCCCGCAGCCCATAACGCTGAAAACCGTCATGCCGCCCAGGGAATAGACATTGATAATGTCTTTCAGCACTTCAAGTTTTTCAGGACGGATAATGATTTCAAGTTTTTTCATTTTACGCTCGCTCCTTGTTCTGAATCTGACTCGCCTTCTGCGGATTGCTCCGGCAAAAACCGCCGCTGTGTTTCAGTCAGCGCTTCCGCCATGACGTTGATAATCGCCGTGATGATCTCATCGGTGATCAGTGCCGCCGGCTCAAAGCGGACAGTCTTCGCGTTGAGCAGGGTCCCGGCGGTTATAACCCTGCGGGAAAACATCCCTTTGGAAACATCGTAACCCACCTCATCGCTGATAAATTCCATCGCCAGCATGAGTCCCACGCCGCGCACATCTTTGATAAGCGCGGGAAACCGTTCCTTCAGGGATTGCAACCCCGCCTTGAGCTTCTCCCCTTTTTCCCGGCACTGCCCCGGTATATCGTTGTCGATCATGTATTTGATCGTCGCCAGTGCTGCCGAACAGCACAGGGGGTTGCCGCCAAATGTGGGAGACCCTAGCAGGAGCGGGTTTTCAACCAGTTCGTTGACCCACATACTGGGACGGCAAATGATCCCCGTAATCGGCACGATGCCACCACCAAAGGCTTTGCCGAAGGTCATAATGTCCGGCGTAACATCCTCGGCCTGACAGCGCCAGAAGTGGCCGGTTCTGCCCATGCCGGTTTGAATTTCGTCAAAGATGAGAGCGACTTTGCGCTTTGTGCAAATTTTCCGCACTTCCCGCAAATAGCCCTCAGGCGGCACAATAACCCCCGCCTCGCCCTGAATCGGCTCCAAGATCACTGCGGCGACCTTGCCATCCACGGCATGCTGTTCGCGGATAGCCTTGTCTATTCCTTCGGCATCGCCAAAAGTAACGTGTTCCACCTGTTGTACCATGGAGCGGTAGGGCGTGCGGTAATTAGCCTTGCCCGTTACCGAAAGCGCCCCCATCGACTTGCCGTGAAAACCATTGACCATGGAAATAAAGTAACTGCCACCGGTGGCGATACGCGCCAGCTTGAGAGCCATCTCCACCGCCTCCGCGCCACCGTTGGTAAAAAAACATTTTTGCAAATTCCCCGGCGTGATCTCCGACATCGTTTTTGCCAAATAGCCCCGTAACGGGTCAAGGAGTTCCTGGGAGTGGAGTGCCTGGTGGTTAAGCTGGGAGCGCACCACGTCCACCACTTCTGGATTCCGATGCCCGATAGTATAGATGCCAAAACCCCCGAAACAATCAATGAATTTTTCTCCATTCAGGCCTTCAATGTAATTTCCGTAGTCTTTGTGCTCAATAACCGCGCAGTCCGTCGAAATCGCTTTGCGGTATTTCAGCCGGCCCGGATTCACATAAGTCTCAAAATTTCTAAGCGTCTCGCTGACGATGGTCTTCTTGACTGCTTCCGAATAATCATCGCTTTTGATGTATCCGATAATTCGCGCCAGTTCTTTGCTTACTTTTTCATACGCCAATTAATACCTCCTTTCCATTGGCATTGTAATACTATAATCTCTAGCAAGAATCGTGCTAAGCATGGCATAACCCGTCAGAACAATAGAGTTGTTTAGAAACCTCGAGTTTCTAAACAACTTCCGCTAAAGAACGCGGTTTTGTAAAGCTGTTTCGGCCCGGCTTCAGGGCAACACTGATTAATTATTCTTTGATATTCCAGACCTGCTTTGTACAAAAACGGAGTCCATTTAATATATTTATGTATGTTTAACATTCAGCCGCTACATTCTTGTGGATTGGGCAATGACCCGGTTTAATTCTGTTCTCAGCGGATAATATCAAAACTGTTTACCGCAATCGTTGAGCCGCAGGTTTCTATGAAATAGCAGGATACAACAGTTTGCCGGATAGCTGGGGTATTTCCCGGCTATCCGGTTTTTTGTTTGCGAGCAGATGAAAGCCCGTGATTAATGTGGATGGGGGGGTGGGACGTGTCCGAGGCACGGCTTTTATCTACGGAGCCTGTTTCAAAACCCCTCGCGAATCTTAGAACAACCCTATTTACAGCGAACCTCCAAGAAAATTTAACCGCGAGACACCCAATGCCGCGCCCGAAACATTGAGGGCGTTACTACAACACACAACACGGTGCAATAAAAGCCGCGCCTTTTTATTCAAGTCTCAGCGCCGCGGTACTGAAGGCGTGCCATGGCTGAGGTTTTTACCGACTGACGCGCCTTTTATCGCTAATCCGTCTGTTTTGCCAGCTTTCACAGAAAGCCGCTTTCAAGACTGCTTGTAAAGCCAATCGGTTATCAAACCAGTACGCTTCTATCCTTATTCGACTTCTTCGACTTCGCGGTTTCCCTTGGTTACGGCGCAGATTAGGCCGCCCCCAAGGAAGGCCCCTGTGGGCCGCCGCTTAGCGGGCCGCTTCCTCAACGGACGCTTCCAGTATCTCATACGCCTTATCGCAGTCGGCTTTGGAAACCGTCAAGGGCGGCACCATGCGGATGAGGCGGTCGCCGATCAGCGTAACGAGGAGTTTCCGGTCGAGGGCGGCGTGTTTCACGGCGGCACCGATGGGCGAGTCGAACTCCGCGCCGATGAGGAGGCCCTTGCCCCGCACCGTCTTCACGTGGGGCAGGGTTTTCAGCTTCTCCATGAAATACGCGCCGATTTCTGCCGCTTTTCCGGCAAGGTCGTTGTCGAGCAACTCGGTTATCTGGGCAAGCGCCGCCGCGCAGCAAACCGAATTGCCGCCGTACGTGCTGCCGTGCGAACCCTTGCTGAAAGCCTTGGCGATCTTTTCGCTCGTGCAAATCGCCGAAATCGGAAAGCCGCCGCCCATAGCCTTTGCCATCGAGAGAATGTCCGGGCGAATGCCGTAATGTTCGTAGGCCATCACCTTGCCCGTCCTGCACCAGCCGGTCTGGATCTCGTCCAGAAGGAGCAAGAGCCCGTTGTCGTCGCAGAGCTTGCGGATTCCAGTGAGAAATCCTTGAGTCGCAGGATAAACGCCGCCCTCGCCCTGAATCGGTTCCAGCATGATGGCAATCGTGTCCTCCGTTATCTTGGCCTTGAAGTCGTCGAGGTTGTTAAACTCGGCATAGGTGAAGCCCGGAATCATCGGGCCAAACCCGATTTGGCAGACGGTATGCGGTTGGCCGGTTGCCGCAAGAGCCCCCAGCGTTCTGCCGTGAAAACTGTCCTTCGCGCTGATGATGTGGTAGCGGTTCGGGCCAAAATTTTCGATACCATACTTGCGGGCCATCTTTATCATCGCTTCGTTGGCCTCCGCACCGGAATTCTGGTAAAAAATCTTGTCGAAGCCCAGCGTCGTGCAGATTTTTTCCGCGAGAAGCGCCTGTGGAATGAGAAACGGATAGTTAAACGTGTGAATCACATCGTCCATCTGCTCTTTTGCCGCCGCGATCACCTTGGGATTGCGGCTCCCGGCACTGTTCACCGCGATTCCCCCGTAAAAATCGAGGTACGCCTCCCCCTTTTCATCGTAAAGGTAGTTACCCTCGGCGCGTTCGCACACAAAATCATAGCGTTCGTAGGTCTCGATCAGGTATTTATTGATCAGACACTTGATCTCGTCCGCCGTTTTTCCAATGCTCTTCAATTTCATCGTATTACTCCTTGTATTTCTTCTTTCCTGCATGACAGTCTTTCGACCGCATACTGCAAACTCTTTTTCAGTATTTCCAGCCCCCGTTCAAGCTGGGCGTCCGTCACCACCAGCGGGCACAAAAACCGGATCACGTTTCCGTAGGTTCCGGCACTCTCAATGATGAGACCATTCCGCGCGGCCTCGGCAACGGTCCCGGTTACCAGTTCCGGCCACGGGGTCTTGTGCGCGTCCTTGACAAACTCAATCCCCAGCATCGCGCCTATGCCTCGTACATCGCCGATGGCCTTAATCTCTTTCTGCCATGCGGTGAAGGCGGCGCGGACTTTGCCGCCGATGGCAAGCGCCCGTTCCGGCAACTTGTCCCGTTCCATGATTTCGAGAACCTTAAGCGCCGCCGCGCAGGACAGCGCGTTGCCGCCGAAGGTGCCGCCGATGGTGCCGGGGGCCACCTTGCCGTAAATTGACGCGCCCGCAGTGACAGCCCCCAGAGGAAGGCCGCCGGCGATTGACTTTGCCATTGCGATGATGTCGGGCGGACAACCCCATTCCTCCCAGTAGTCCGACACGAACAGCCGCCCCGAACGGCCAAAGCCGGTTTGAACCTCATCGGCGATGATCAGGATACCGTGCCGGTCGCAAATGGCCCGCACCGCCTTTATCCACGCCTGAGGCACGGGAATAAAACCGCCCTCGCCCTGCACCGGCTCAATGACAACCGCCGCAACGTCTTCAGGCGGAGACGCTTCCTCAAAAACCGCGTTGAACCGCCCAATATAGTAATCAACCGCCTCGTCTTCGTTCATGCCTATGGGCGCACGATAGAGATAGGGAAATTCGGCGCGATAAATGCCGTCGGGCAGGGGCCCCATGCCGTGATAATAGGCTTTTTTGCTCGTCATCGTGGCGGTGAGCAGCGTCCGCCCATGAAACGCCCCTGAAAACACGATAATATTCGGGCGACCCGACGAACTGCGGGCAATTTTCACCGCGTTTTCCAGCGTCTCCGCCCCGGAGTTGGTGAACATCGTCTGCCGCCTCTTTTCCCGCACCGGGACAATCGCGTTGAGCTTCTCGGCAAGGGCAACAGAGCCCTCGTGCGTGATAATGTTCACCATAGCGTGAAAGTACCTGCCCGCCTGCTCCCGTACCGCCGCAAGCACATCGGGCTGAGAATACCCGACATTCAACACGCCGACACCGCCCACCCAGTCGAGGAACACGTTCCCGTCCACATCCTCCACCATCGCGCCCTCCCCCCGGCGGATCACCACCGGATAGGCGCACCGGATCGCGGAAGGCATCGCCGCCGCCCGCCGCTCAATGACCGCCTTCGCCTTGGGCCCCGGCAAAACCGTCTTCACCCAGGGCAGCGCGTCCCTTAACCCGTCAATCCTTACCATCTCTCATTCCCCATTATCCATTTTCCACCATTCGCGCAAGCGCGGTTATCCATTCCCCATTCGCGTAAGCGCGGCCGCCGTCTTGCCGGATGACTCCCCTCACATTGCAATATGACTCCCCTCACATTGCAGTATGATTGCCCGCCATATTGCAGTATGCAGCCGCCGTATCTACAAATACCCCCTCGCAGGACTGCTGATCCGTGATGCGGGGGCCTCCCCTTACGCTTCGTCCGTTGGGCCGGGCGCGTCCGCACACCCGGCAGAGTGCGTCCGCACACTAAGCAGAGTGTGTCCGCACACTTAGCAGAGTGTGCCCGCACACTTAGCAGAGTGTGCCCGCTCACTAAGCAGAGTGTGCCCGCGCACTTAGCAGAGTGTGCCCGCGCACTAAGCAGAGTGTTTCCGCGCACTCGGCGGAGCGCGTCCGCGCACTTGGCCGAGTGTGTCCGCGCACTCGGCGGAGCG